>DASZRR010000099.1:0-15431 GCA_035549055.1 Patescibacteria group bacterium
ATTGCTTTCAAAAAGACAAGCATATAAGTATACGGGTAAGTTCGCGCTGGTCATGAAGGATGCGCTAATGCATCGGGAATGAGTGCAGTTGTGGACTGACGCATACGCTGATTGGTCAGCAAGAAATAGTGACGACCCTCAGAGGGGCCCGCATTCGGATCTGCGATCCGGCGGGCCCCTCCATGGGGACATGGTGGATGCTATGCGGCCGATGCATCCTCGGTTTTTTCTTCCTCACCTTCTGCAGAGGCAGCCTCGACGGTGGTCGCATCCGGCTGGTATTCCTGTGGGACCTCCATCTTGAGCGCGTTGAATCCCGCGCGGACGACGTCGCCGTAGGTCACGACGGCCTTGAATTCCTCTTCATTGAAACTGGTTTTGATGCCCTTGCCCTCAAGGAGCTTCTCGATCTCCATCGACACTTCGACGAGATCGAGTGAGTCTGCGCCCAGCGACGTGCCAGCTGCCTTGCTGGCTTGATCGCCGACGAGCTTCATCCTGGGCGTCAGCTCCTCCGGCTTGGCGTCAATCCGGTCGACGAATGCCGCTTCGATGAGGTCGAGCAGCTCTTGTTCTGTCATGCTGTTCTCCTAACTGTGAATGAACCAGACAACAAAACGATGGACGAACGAATTGTTTTTTTTGTTGCACCTCCTTGGTTACTTCCAATGCCAAAAGGTGACACAGAGAAATGTCGCCTTTAAGCACTGGAAGAATAACTATTTCTTTTGCTTATATGCTTGTCAAAGAACGCTCACAGCGTGAGCATGGAGACTATTATACTATAAGTTGAGTTCTTTGTTTGCTATACTCTCTTTATGCAGCATTTGGTTTTCGTCGTCCATAAGCATGATGCCACGAGTCTTCATTTTGATTTCCGACTCCAGGTTGGTGATGTGATGCCGTCGTGGGCGATCCCCAAAGGTCCAACCCTTGATCCAACGCAAAAACGTCTGGCGATGGAGACGACAGATCATAGTTTGGATTACAGGCATTTCGAAGGAGTGCTCCCAGAAGGATCTTATGGTGCGGGGCCTGTGATGATTTGGGATGAAGGATATTATTCTCCAGAAATTGAAACTTCCAAAGGAGTTCGAGAAGAGATCAAGGATTTTGACGAAGGGCAGAAAGTGATGAAGGAAGGAATGAAAAAAGGAGAAATAAAGTTTCGTCTCTATGGTAAGAGATTGCAAGGATCATTTACTCTGGTCAAGACTCGCGGCTTTGCTCGCCTCGATTCGGCGAAGCAGGTCGAGTCCAAGGCATGGCTTTTGATCAAACACAACGACGAATTTGTAAAGAAAGGCTTTGACGCTAAAGACAAGAAATATGATACATCCGTTGTCAGTGGAAAGACGATTGAAGAAATAGAAAAGAGAGAAGCGTAAAGGCTTTAGGGTAAATGTTTATCTTTTAAAAAGTTTATCCAATTCTGCAATACTTATCTGAATTCTGGTGGGTCTTCCGTGGGGACAGGTGGCGTTGTTGGCAGTTTTTTCTAATCTTTTGATAATGTCTTTCATCTGCCTTTCAGTGAGGACATCGCCTGCTTTGACAGCAGCACGACAGGAGAGGAAAGCGAGCATGCGCTCTGTTCTCAGGTCAATTGTTGGCAATTCTCCCTCTGCCATATCGACAAGCATATCTTTAATAATCTTTTCAAGATTACGCCCCTTGAATACTGCCGGAGCTGTCCTGATGATAAAAGTCGATCCCTGAAAATGATCAATAGTAAAACCAAGTTCTGTAAAGATTTGATCAAATTCTTCCAATATCTGAGATTCGCTCAGCGAGAGATCAAACGTTAGCGGTTTGTTCAACTCATATGCTTGTTGATCTTTTTTCTTTTTCACAAAAGTTGTGACAAACTCTTCAAAGAGAATTCTTTCATGAGCCGCGTGTTGGTCAATGAGGCCCAGACCTTCAAGGGTTGGAACAAAAATATATGTTTGGTGAATTTGCATGAGTCTTTCTGAGGGTTTGATAGCAATTTTTTCACTTCTATCCCAGGGGAGAACAGCTGATTTAAGTAATTCACCAGAAAATGATGTCGTCTCCCCCAGTCGAGCGGAGTTCTCGGTCCTAAACTTGGCGAGTTTGAATGTCAAATTATTCTCCTGCAAACTCTCACTGACTGCTTGTTTGACTGCAGCAAAGATCTCTTGAGCATTGGTAAAACTGATTTGTTCTTTACGAGGATGGACGTTGACATCAACAATTTCAGGGGGGACAGTTATTTCAAGGATGAAAATAGGGGTACTGCTGGAAGGCAGCAGGCTACCAAAAGCTTCTTTGACTGCAGTCTGGATCATCCGGTCGGTCACAGTCCGTTGATTGACGAAAACAAATTGCCTGGCATTGTTTTTCAGAGCACTTTGTGGTCTACCAATAAAACCTGAAATTTGTATAAACCCATCTTCCAGCGCGACCGGTAATAACTCTTCAAAAAATGAGTTGCCAAGGAGCTGCTTGATACGCCCCAAATTGTTTTCTCTTCCCGGGAGATCAAAAATTGTTTTACCATTATGAGTAAGGACAAAGTGAAGAGATGGATAGGAGAGAGCGAAGTTGGTCACCACATTAGTTATTAGTCGGAGCTCTGTTTTCGCAGATTTGAGGAATTTTTTACGAGCCGGTACAGACAGAAAAAGGGTATCTACACGAACAATTGTCCCCGGCGGGGTGCCAACAGGTCCGGCGTGTTCGATATCTCCATGCCTGATAGTAATTTCATATCCGGCAGGATTTTGCTTTTCTCGAGTCTTGATGGTTAGAGTAGAAATTGCAGCAATTGATGCAAGAGCTTCACCACGAAAACCCAACGTTTTTATTCCTATCAGATCATGTTCATCGTCGAGTTTGCTCGTGGTGTGAGGCAGGAAGGAGAGCTTGAGATCTTCCTCGCTCATCCCTTCACCATTGTCCTGAACAATAATCTGCTTAAGGCCAGCATCTTCGATCTGGATATCAATTGTTGATGCCCTGGCGTCGATTGAGTTTTCGATTAACTCTTTGACAGCGTAAGCAGGTCGCTCTATTACTTCACCGGCTGAGATCTTGGCGACTACAGAGTCGGGAAGAGTATAAATTTTCATAGACGACAATCATCATAATTGAGAAAGTATATGACTGCAAGTAAATTATTGTTTTTTTAATCTCCCTTGGCGAAGGTGATCAAGGGGAGAGTCAACAAATTTTACTAATAAGAAAGAGGCTATAAGTGTGGAGATAATGACGGTTACTGCTAAAAAAAAGGAGTTAGTTATTTTGAAATTAGTAAAAAGTTTGACAAAGAAAAAATGCACGATATAGATAGGATAGGACAGCTGTCCCAGAAGGCGATCGAGTGGATTACTGGCACTCACCAAAAAAACAAAAGGCAAAGAGAGACTAAAAATCACGTAATAAATAAAGTTGGTAAGTGTTAAGGGGTTTGCGGCAAGATGGAAGGGCAGATACTGATAGAAAATAATAAATAATGAAAGCAAACCCAGAATATAAAATCCTATTTTTTTGGAAAATTGTTGTTTTTCTAGCTGTTTAAAAATTATATAGCTGCCAATTCCTAACAAAAAGAATATGAGATAAGACAAAAAAGTGTAGATAAGGGTGTTGCTCCCCAGAAATTGTTGGTTAAAGACGAAACCAAAAAATATAACTATATAAAGAACAGTCAGAATCGTGAGTAAGGTACGTTTTATTCTTAGTAGGAAAGGAACAATCAAGTAGAAAAGCAATTCGATCTGCAATGTCCAGGCTTGTTGGACGAGTAAAAATCCTCCGGTTTTGGAGCTGACATTGAAATAGTCAGAGGTAACGATAAGCGTTAAATTGCGCAAAATAAAATTTATTTCATCCCAGAGAGAGACATGCTCCTGGGTGGCGTAAAAAAAATAATGAGTAATGGCATTGTCAGGGCTCCCTAGGTGCAAGAAATATTTAAATAAAATAAAAATAAGTGTCACACCTAAAACAATCAAATAAATGGGGTAAATGCGCAGCAAGCGATTGGTAATAAAAAGTCTATATGAATTATTTTTGCCGGTATATTTTTTGTCCAAGATAAGTGCCATATAAAATCCTGAAATGATAAAAAATGAGACCACAGCAGCAATTTGATTGAAAAGCAGAAAAGACGAAATAGGTCCGATATGAAACGAGACGACGCTACTAGCCAGAAGAAAACGAAGTAATCCCATCACTGCAGTATACAGAACTAGCTGGCGTTGATAAAAGGGGATTATTGTATACTACTAGTGTATGCCTGCCGAAGTTGGAAGTCACGCCCCTCAGGAAGAAAGAGCAACCAATATCCAGGGAGAGATAGTTGTAGCCCGTAATGTCCTAGAAACAAATCTAGGACTACGTGAAGGAGATCCGTTGATTACCTTAGTTGATAAAGATCCTTCAAAGACACAAAAAAGGCTGTTGAAAGTTATACAAGGAGTCTCGCAAAGAAGCGGTGTAGATCTTCATCCTGTCAGCGTAAGTCCGAAAGGACATTTTTCTGAAGCAAAACAGGATATGGAAGCTAATCGTGATTCTTATGTCATTGATTTTTCAAGCGCATATGGAGAGGAGATCTATAAAATGGCTAAAAAGTATGGCAATAGGATCATTTTTCCTCTGGGTGCAGGAGCAGAGCTTTTCTCACCGACTGGACCGATGGCTGAGGATATCCGGACTCTACAGGAGAGGCTTAATAGATTAGAAGCAACGCTCAAAGATGCTGTGGGAATGCATATTACGACACCTTATGGTACTGATATGTCACTACCCCTTCGACATTTGGAAAGGCGTTGGTTTAAAGAAACATGTACAGATATCCCTGCGGGAGCATATGTGAACTGGCCATTTGGGGAAATATTTACAACTCCTGATGAAAGAAATGTAAATGGGAAATTGGTTCTTTTGAGTCGCGATAATGCTGACGGAGAGCATAGTCAGGCCAAAGCGCCAATACATGTCAATGTACGTGACGGTGTCATTACGTCTATTCAAGGAGAAGAGGATGCTAGGATTCTGCGAAAAGATATGGCTAAATCTGCCAAACAAGATGCGAAGGATCATAATAATCCCTTCGATGTCTACCGGATTGCTGAAATAGGCATTGGCGCAAATAGCAAAGCAAAAGCAGATGCGAGTGCAACGATTGAAGCAGAAAAAGCATTGGGTACAGTGCATCTCGCTTTTGGCGATTCGCAACATGAATTAGAAGGAGTGGAGGGATTTAAAGCAGCGGCTTCACATCTGGATTTTATCATTCCAAATGCGGGGTTGAGTGTTGAGGTTTTTAATCATCCTGATGATTTCGCTCAAGGGAGAAATGGATGGAATCTCTTCACGGCGGGTGGCCTTAACCTCTAGTCGGCTTCGATAAAAGAGGTCTGTTTGCTAGTCAAGATTTTGATTTTTTCTTTGAGCTCTGCAAGTTTGTTTAAAGCTTCCAAAGGTGTTAGGTTGGCAACATCAAGCGTTGCTAGCTCTTGGACTAATAAATGATCTGCAATTGAGGTCATTTCATGATTTATTTCCGGAGCAACTATGTCGTATTGTTTGCCTTTTTCAGTAACGTCCCTAAATTCAAGTGTCTGAAGCATCTCGTTGGCTTTATCAATTACAGTTTGTGGCACACCAGCCAGACGAGCGACAGCTACGCCGTAACTATGTGAGGCGCCGCCAGGCAGAATGGTATGCAAGAAAACAGGGGCGCCGCGATCACTGGTGACAGCCATATGAAAATTTTTGATTTGCTTTTGATATTCGTCTTCTAATTTTTGCAATTCATGATAATGTGTGGCAAAAAGAACTTTGGGGGAGGGCTTTATTGCTTTAACGAGATACTCGGCGACCGCCCAGGCGATAGAGATACCATCATAGGTGCTGGTCCCCCGTCCTATCTCATCCATGATAATAAGACTGTTTTGGGTAGCGTTGTTGAGGATATGGGCAGTCTCAACCATCTCGACCATGAATGTTGAGAGGCCACTGGTGATGACGTCTGATGCGCCTGATCTCACAAAAATTTTGTCACAGAGACTAATATGAGCTGAGGTCGCCGGGACGTTGCAGCCAATTTGTGCCATAAGGACGATGAGGGCTACCTGGCGGATAAAAACAGACTTACCCGCCATGTTAGGACCTGTGAGCAGGAGAAGTGACTGAGAGATATTGTCCAAGGTAACGTCATTAGGTACAAAGGGGTCATCAACTAATTGCTCTACGACAGGGTGGCGACCTTGTTTGATACGAATTTCACCAGAATAAAGAATTTTTGGCCGGACATATCGTTTGCTGTCGCTTAAAAGAGAAAAAGACGCAAGACAATCAAGCACACCAATGCTTACTGCTGATTTTTGAATAATTTCTGTACTCTTGAGCACTCGAGTCAAAGTATCTGAGAAGATTTTATACTCAATATCATTAATTCGTTCTTCAGCTGTCAGGATAATCTCTTCGTGTTCTTTGAGTTCTTGGGTAATAAAGCGTTCTCCATTCACTAACGTTTGCTTGCGCATGTAATCGGGAGGTACTAAGTCCAGGTATGATTTGGAGACTTCTATATAAAAACCAAAGACTTTGTTGAATCTAACTTTGAGAGAGGTGATACCTGTGCGTTCTTTTTCGGACCGCTCAAGTTCCATTATCCAATCTTTTGATTTATTAATTCGGTTTTTTAGTCTATCCAATTCATCATTGATACCTTCTCGTATCATCCGGCCTTCACGCGTTGTGATGGGCGGTTCCTCGACAATCGTCTGGTCGATAATATGAATTATCGATTCCAGCCCTTTTGAGAAGTTATTTATCTGATTTTTGAGAAGGAGACTTATCTTGTTATCTTCGTTATAGGCTTGCAAAAGTTTTTTGATCTGTAGAATTGTTTGGAGTGCTAATTTGAGGTTGACGAGGTCACGGGCGTTACCCAAGTTGACTGAAAGGCGTGAAAGAAGTCGCTCGATATCAGGGATTTGTGCAAAAAGATCACGCAGGATTTTTCGCATCTCTGGGTTTTCTGAGAACGTCTCGACCGCATCGAGTCTGGCCTCAATCAACGCTTTATCGGTGAGAGGTTTTTTGAGCCACTCTTTGAGCATTCGACCACCCATAGCGGTAATGGTTTGATCCAGGACCGAAAGAAGTGAGCCGCGTGTATCATGATCACGAATGGTGGCGAATAACTCTAAATTGATCATGGTCGAGCGGTCCATCAGCATGCCATCGTGTTCTCCAAGAGGAGCAATTTTTTGGATATGGCTCACTGACCCTTTTTGAGTCTCTTTCAAATAGGCAAGAAGTGCGGCGGCTGTCCGAAGAGCTACTTTCTGTTCTTGAAGTCCAAAGCCCTCAAGCGTTTTGACGCCGAAGTGACGACTGAGGTATTTATCGGCATCATTTTGGACTGCAGCAAATTGGGTTGAAGGAAAAATATTGAGTTGCGGAATCGTTTTCAGTAATTTTAGGAATTCAGCATCATTGTAAAGTTCATCAGGCAGGATACATTCTGTGGGAAGAAGGCGGGAGAGTTCATCGACAAGTGTCTGATTGAGGTCTTCAGGATCTATTTGTGAGGTAGCGAAATAGCCGGTGGACAAGTCAGCCACAGCCAGGGCCAAAACGCTATCCTCAATGAGAATACTCACGATATAGTTATTTGCTTTTTTGTCCAGATTATTTTCATCAAGAAGTGTCCCCGGAGTGACGATACGAACAACATCACGTTGAACAAGCCCTTTTTTGTTGGGTGGAGAGAGTTGTTCGCAGATTGCGACTTTGTAGCCAGCCTTGACGAGTTTGGCTATGTAGCTATCAACTGCGTGGTAGGGGACACCCGCCATGGGAATACGGCCATCTTTGCCGCCTGCTTTGCCTGTGAGGGTTATGTTAAGTACTGCAGCGCCGATATGGGCGTCCTCATTAAATAACTCGTAGAAATCACCCATGCGATAGAAAAGGAGACAGTCTGGATATTTGTCCTTGATAGAGCGGTATTGCCGCATCATGGGAGTTGAGAATTCGGGCATAGACAGATATCTACTATACTACAATGTCCTACTCGATTTTGAAAGATTTTTCGGGTATAGTAGTCCGTATGGATGATTTGATAGCCAAAGCAGCAACGTATGTTCAAGATAAATTATCCCATGAGTCTACAGGACATGACTGGTGGCATATCCTTCGTGTTTGGAATATGGCCAAGCGTCTGGCTGAGATGTATCCTGATGCCAATAAGCCGCTCATTGAATTAGCAGCATTACTGCATGATCTGGGAGATTACAAGATTACGGGAAGCAGTGAGGGAGAGGAAGAAGTTCTCAGAAGTGCTATGAATGAGCTTGGAGTTCAGGGAGCTTTGCAAGAGGATATTCTCCAAGTTATTGATAAAATTTCTTATAGTAAAAATGTGCATCGGCAGCAGACGCTAAGTCTTGAAGCCCAGATCGTCCAGGATGCAGATCGACTGGATGCAATTGGTGCAATTGGGGTAGCACGCGCTTTTGCGTATGGAGGGAAAGCGGGTAGACCTTTGTATTCACCGACAGAAGGATCACCCAAGTTTTATGGCTCGGTTGAAGAACGGCGAAGTTCAACCGGCTCCACAGTCAATCATTTCTACGAAAAATTATTACTGTTAAAAGGTATGCTCAATACGGCAGAAGCCAAGAGAATTGCTGAGCGAAGACATGCCTTCATGGAACAATTTTTGGATGAGTTTTATAGTGAGTGGAATGGCAAGAGTTGATCAAGAAATATCCTCATTTTAGCTTTGGTCTATGAGGAAAATGTCTCCTCAATTTGCTTTTTTTGCGTATTTTTGCTACCCTTGAGACTTCGTGATGCTGACCAGCGCACATAGTCTACGCTTGGCCGCGTCCTTTCTGCTCGGGACGATGTTGGTACTTACTGTGGCTTGGCCAGCTCAAGCTGCCACTTCAGATCCTCTTCTCAACACCCTCGTCGTCACACCAACTGCTTCTGAAAATTCTCTTTGTCTAGCGACTATCCCAGAACCTCTCAGTCCCGTCAATGAAGCGTTGCAGCCTGCTGTATTTCAGCCAGTAGTCGTACAAGGACAGAATTCTGTGGTGATTACACAGGCAAAAGACCCTCTGGCTCATTCCTTTGGCTCAGATTCAGCTGTGGCGACGCAAGTTACACAAAATACTCAAGTAGATACGCCCGTAACTCCTACCCCCGTGCTTCAGGCTCCCTCTGCGACAGTCAGTGCCGCTCCTGTTTTGCCAGAATCTGCACATCCTTTGGATGCAGATGTTATTTTTAATCTCGTTAACACGACTCGTGCTCAATATGGTTTGCCAGCCTTTCAAAAAGACGACAGAATTTGTGCAATCGCACAGTCACGTACATCAGAGATCAACAACGAAATTTGGGTGACGCATACGATGCATGCGGGGTTTTATGCACGCAATTTGCCCTACCGGGCGACAGAAAATCTTATTAGTATGCAGACTGAGGAACAGGCAGTTGACTGGTGGATGCATTCCCCAGTGCATAGGGCTGCATTATTGGGTAACTGGAAGTATGCGTGTGTCGCGTGCAGTGGCAATAGTTGCAGTATGATTTTTACCAACTTTGAGCCAAAAGTAGCGGCGTCTTTAGCTCAAGCGAGTGATACAGCAACTCCAACGTCTGTTGCAGCTACCTCCACGCCTATTATAGGTGTTAAATAAGGTTTTTTCTGTTACTTTTTTCCACAAAAAGTAACCAAAAGTTCTCGTCCTAGTCTTGCTCAATGCAGAAAATTTGTTTTCGCTCACTAAAAGTTACGCCTCCACTGCGTTTCGCCTTTCAACTTTTCCCTTCAGGTCGTTCACTCAAACAAATTTTCTAGGCTTTCGCTGCGAACGGACGATTATTATTCTGTATGTTAGAATAGGGGCATGAATCTCGCGGCGAGGATGCGGCCTCAGACACTTGAGGATTATGTCGGTCAGGAAGAGTTGGTCGGACAAGGTAAATTGATCCGTCGCATGATCGAGTCAGATAGTTTGTCCTCCATCATCCTCTGGGGACCTCCAGGCAGTGGTAAGACGACCCTTGCCAGTATCATTGCCCATGAGACAGACAGTGACTTTCATATGCTCAGCGCTGTCTCAACAGGCAAAGAAGACTTGCAAAAAATTATCAAAGAAGCCAAAGACCAGACTCTTTTCAAGAAAAAAACCATTTTATTTTTAGACGAAATCCATAGATGGAATAAGGCCCAGCAGGATGTGCTACTTCCCTATGTTGAGACAGGATTGATCACTCTGATTGGTGCGACAACTGAGAATCCATCTTTTGAAGTCAACAGCGCATTACTCTCAAGAAGTAAAGTTTTTGTACTCAAAAGTTTGACTCCGGAAAACCTGCATACAATTATTACTCGAAGTCTAGAAGACACGGAAAAAGGCTTAGGACAGGCTAAAAAAACGATTAAAAAAGAAGCAGAAGAATTGTTGATTCGCCTTTCCGGTGGTGATGCACGAGTTGTTTTGAATGCGATTGAAATGGGGGTTACTAACTTTTCAGAGAAAACGATTACTTCAGCAATTATTCAAGAAATTTTTCAAACCCGCACTGCCGGGCTCTACGACAAAAAAGCTGATGAGCACTATAATATCATTTCAGCTTTTATCAAATCAGTGCGGGGCTCGGATCCGGATGCTGCTCTCTATTACCTCATGCGCATGCTTGAGAACGGAGAGGATCCCAAATTTATTGCGCGTCGTATGATTATTCTCGCCTCAGAAGATATTGGCCTCGCCGATCGGGGAGCACTCATTCAGGCCAACGCCGGCTTTGAAGCAGTGACGAAAATAGGCATGCCAGAGGCACAGCTTATCCTTTCTCATATCTGTTTGTACCTTGCGACCTGCAAGAAGTCGCGAGCCGTCCCCAATGCGATGGGGAAAGCCAAAGAAGCAGTTTATGAATTTCCTAACGAACCTGTGCCACTGCATCTTCGTAATGCTCCGACCAAACTCATGAAAGAGCTGGGTTATGCGAAAGATTACAAATGGAGCGAAGAAAAAGTCGGACCTGTTAGTGAAGATCTCGGTTTTCTTCCAGAAAAGTTAAAAGGGAAGAAGTTCTACAAAAAAGATGACTAACGCTACTGGTGGAGTTTATTTTCATTGATTGAACGTATTTCTTTATTGGTGACTTTCCCTGATGTATCTATCGTATAAACATATGTCTCCCCCGTTCCGATTTCAAGTTTGGGGATTTCGTTTTCAGGGATATCTTCAAGATATTTGACCAATGCCCGAAGCGAGTTCCCATGAGCGGAGATAAGAATATTTTTACCCTCTTTAAGTTTGGGTAAAACTTCTGCTTCATAAAATGGTACCACGCGGTTGTAGACGTCTTTTAGTGATTCACCATGGGGAGGAGGGAAATCCCAGCTTCTTCTATATTTTAAAAACAATTCTTCTCCCAGCTCTTTTTTCATCTCCCACTTATTTTTGCCTGTTAGATCGCCATAATCCCGCTCACGTATAGCATTATCTATGGTTGTTGGCAGTTGTGGCTGATTTATAGTTTGTTTAATTATCTCGAGCGTCTTCTCTGCACGAATCAATTTGGAGGTATACGAGTAATCAAAGTTGATATCTTTAATGGTTTCTCCAGCCTTACGGGCTTCTTCCTCTCCGCGCTTAGTGAGAGGTACATCAGTAATTCCAGCCCAGATGCCTTTCTCATTGTAAGTAGATTGACCATGACGGACTAATACAAGATATGACATATACTTAAATTTAAAATTTAGAATTCAAAATTCAAAATGAAGATACTATTACCATAACAAAGCGTTTTTGCCGGCGAAGACGGCTTGGTCTCCCAATTTTTCTTCGATTCTCAGCAATCTATTGTATTTAGCGATTCGCTCAGATCTTGAAAGCGATCCGGTTTTGATCTGACCGGTATTAAGCCCTACAGCCAAATCAGCAATCGTCGTGTCCTCTGTCTCGCCTGAGCGGTGGGAGATGATGGCATGCCATCCAGCATGTTGGGCTATTTGAACTGCCTTAATTGTCTCAGTCACGGTCCCGATCTGATTTAATTTAATAAGCACCGCATTTGCCTGTTTTGTATCAATTCCTGTCTGGATTCTTTTAGGATCTGTCACAAAAATGTCATCGCCAACTAGCTGCATCTGATCTCCTATAAGCTGAGTGAGTTTTTTCCAGCCCTCATAATCATCTTCTGCTAGTCCATCCTCAATCGAAACGATAGGGTAATCACGTCCGAGTTCAATCAGCCAGGGGATCCACTCATCGGTACTGAGCCTTTTACCCTCTGTATTGAGTACGTAATCACCATTGTCTACCAGCTCGCTGGCAGCTACATCGAGTCCCAAAACAATGTCTTTCTCGAGTTCATAGCCAGATTTCTCAATTGCCTGGACGATAGAATCGAGAGCTTCTTTATTGCCATTTCTCAAATGGGGCGCGTAACCGCCTTCATCTCCAACAGTTGTAGGATAATTTTTGTCAGAGAGAACTTTGCCTAATGTGTGGAAGACATTGGCTCCCATCTCAAGTGCTTGGTGGAATGTCTGTGCTCCAGTCGGCAGGATCATAAATTCTTGGATATCTGTCGAGCCGGCAGCGTGTTTGCCGCCGTTGATGATATTCATCATGGGAAGAGGAAGACTTATACTTTCCGTATTATTGAGCTGTTGGAAGTATCTAAAAAGTGGTTGTTGAGTCGCCTTGGCGGCTGCATGGGCGACAGCCAAAGAGACTGCCAAAATTGCGTTGGCTCCTAACTGGGATTTATTTTCAGTCCCATCCAGATCGATCATGAGCTGATCTATTTTTGTTTGCTCTGTCACTTCGTGCCCAATCAGAGCAGGAGTGATAATGTTTTTGATATTGTCAACTGCTTTGTAGACACTTTTGCCTTGATAGGAGTTGGGATCACCGTCACGCAATTCGAGTGCTTCATGGGTGCCTGTGGAGGCGCCTGAGGGGACAGAGGCGCTCTCTCTCGTGCCATCCTCAAGGTGTACGCCTGCTTCAACTGTGGGGTTGCCGCGGGAGTCGAGGATTTGACGGGCGAAAATTGCAGAAATTTTCATGCTGAGACTATTATACTGAGAAGACGAGAAATAACAAGGGAGATTGTTTTAACAGAGGAAAACAGGTATAATGGGTGAATAATATAGGACTCTGCTAAGTTCCGATTCAGCAGGGTTTTATTTTGAAAAAATAGTTTTCTGTTACTTTTTCCCGCAAAAAGTAACCAAAAGCTCTCGCCACGGTTGCGTGTGTTAGTTAGAAACTTAATCTGTCTTGTTCGCAAAAAGATCCGGCAGTTCGCCTTACATCTTTTCCTTGCAAGCAAGGACGCTTACTGCGACAGATTGTTCATGGTATACGCAAAGTGGCGATTTAAGGAACTATATGAATATTCGCAATGTCGCAATTATCGCTCACGTAGATCACGGCAAGACCACACTTGTCGACGCATTGCTGCGCCAATCAAAGACAACGCTTTCCAAAGAATTGGAAGGGTCAGATTTGATCATGGATAGCAATGAACTTGAGAAAGAGCGTGGAATTACTATTTTTAGTAAAAATGCCTCAGTTGTCTGGAATGGTACCAAAATTAATATTATCGACACACCAGGACATGCTGACTTTGGGGGAGAAGTCGAGCGCGTTTTGACGATGGCTGATGGATGTTTGCTCTTGGTCGATGCCAAAGAAGGTCCGATGCCTCAGACTCGCTTCGTTTTGCGTCGAGCGCTTGAAAAAGGTCTCAAAATTATCGTCGTCGTCAATAAAATCGACAAGCCTGATGCGCGTATAGATTACGTCCTCGACAAAACGCTTGATCTCTTTATCGAACTTGGCGCTGATGAGACAATTGCTGATTTTCCGGTAGTTTACGCCAGTGCCAAAGAAGGCAAGGCTGGGAACAGTCGCGATCTAAGTCAGATGACGGATATCTCGCCGGTTTTTGAGGCTATTTTGCAACACATCCCCGCACCAACAGGCGATACGACTAAGCCTTTGCAAATGCTAGTCACTACTCTTTCGAGCGATCCATTTAAGGGACGAATCGCAACAGGAAGAGTTTATAACGGAGTGATCAAAGCAGGACAGGACGTCATGCATATCAATCGGGCAGGTCAGATGAAGAAGTTCAGATTGGTTTCACTCATGACCTTTGAAGGACTTAATCGGGTAGATACCAAAGAAGCACCAGCTGGCGACATCGTGGCAGTCTCTGGTATTCCCGATATCACCATAGGTGAAACCATTGCGAGTGTTGAGAGTCCATTAGCATTGCCGCTATTAGACATTGAAGAACCGACGGTCAAAATGACGTTTGGCGTCAACACATCACCATTTGCTGGACAGGAGGGAGAGTTCAAGACTTCCCGTCAGATCAGAGAAAGATTGTACAAAGAACTGGAGACCGATATGGCACTTCGTGTTGAGGACTTACCAACGGGAGAGTGGAACGTCAGTGGGCGGGGCGAATTGCATCTTGCAATCCTCATTGAGCGCCTTCGTCGAGAGGGCTATGAGTTCCAAGTTGGACGACCGCAGGTTATCGAAAAGACCATTGAAGGAGCCAAAATGACACCCTACGAACAGTTATTTTTGGAAGTGCCACAAGATTTTTCAGGTGTTGTCATGCAAAAGCTCGGTGAAAGACGAGGAGAGCTCAAAGATATGCGAAATGGCGATAACGGCATCACCTCTTTTGAGTTCCTTATTGCGACCAAGGATTTATTTGGTTACCGATCCGAGTTCATCACCGATACCAAAGGTCTTGGTATCATGAACGTTTCGTTTGATAGCTATAAATCAGACAATGGAGAACCTTTGCAACGAGAGCGCGGCTCACTTGTCGCTTTTGAAAGCGGGGATACAACTCTTTATGGTTTGACGGGCGTGCAGGATAGAGGCGAACTTTTTGTTGGACCTGGTGTCAAAGTCTACAAAGGTGAAATTATCGGACAGCATAGTCGTGCTGAAGACTTGCGAGTAAATGTTTGTAAGCAAAAACAACTGAGTAACATGCGTTCAAAAGGCGAAGGGACGATGGAGCATTTTAATACGCCTCACATCATGGGACTGGAAGACGCGCTCGAGTATATCGGAGATGATGAGCTTGTCGAAGTTACTCCAAAGAGTATCCGGATGCGCAAGAAAATTCTTGACGAAGTCGAAGAGCGCCGCAGAAGAGCCCAAGGTCTCATTTAAATTTCTAATTGACCTAATTAACCAAATTCCACGTTTGATCTGATTTTTCTTTAGTAGTTTGATTTATCTTATAGTCATTGCTATAATTCATAGATAGCCTCCAAGTTGGAGGTTTTTTAGTACTTTAATAAGGCAAATAGGTTTTGAGAAGCTCGTTGCTGGAATAGGTTTGATAGTAGTCAAACGTATTCTGGCAGCGAGTACTAC
>DASZRR010000100.1:0-3642 GCA_035549055.1 Patescibacteria group bacterium
ATTTTGAAATTTAGTAACACAATCAGACCAAGATCGCTCTTTGAGCCGCGCTACGACTAGTAGCTAAGGCGAAAAGCAAGATCGGACGGATAAATATATGAAAAAAACATCTCTTATTATCGCCGGGCCATGTGCTGCCGAATCAGAGCTGCAAATCAATCAGTCTATTGCGCAAGCAGAAAGACGGGGAGTAGATTTTCTGCGTGCTTCACTTTGGAAGCCGCGCACCAAACCAGGATTTGAAGGTCTGGGAGAGACAGGATTACCACTTTTGGCAAAGATAGCTCAACGAGGACTCAATCCTGCAACAGAGGTACTCACTCCCGAACATGCAGAGAAAGTAATCGATACTGTTTTGTCAGTCAGTAAAAATGGCAAAGTGCTGATCTGGATTGGAGCCCGCAACCAAAACCATTTCCTTCAACAAGAAATCGCTAAAGTTGCTCACAAAAATTCCCGGGTTGTCCTTATGGTCAAAAATCAACCCTGGCCAAGTCTTGAGCACTGGGAAGGCATCATCGAACACATCCTCTCAACCGGATTTCCCAAAGAACGCTTGCTGCTTTGCCATCGCGGCTTTGCTCCGTTTGGGGACAACCCTCTAGGCCTTCGCAATATCCCAGATTTTGAGATGGCGATGGATATTAAGCAAAAATCTGGACTGAGGATGCTTTTTGATCCATCCCACATCGGAGGGAGCGTTGAGAAAGTACTAGCTGTCGCGTATCTCTCAATGCAGTATGATTTTGATGGCATGATAACTGAAGTCCACCCAGATCCACAGGCAGCTCAAACAGACGCCAAACAGCAGCTTACCTGGGAGCAATTTGATAGCGTTCTGCGCCACTTGCACATTACCTCTGGTAATTCTGCACCAATACACGTATGAAAACACCAACAATTCTTATCATAGGAGGGAGTGGACGCATGGGGCAGTGGATGAGAAGTTTTTTTGAGTCCCACAACATAACAGTTATCACTCACGGACGAAAATCTTCTCGTTCTCTGCAGGATGTCTGTGAACAAGCAGATATTATCCTTATTGCTGTACCAATTGCCCAAGCAGTCAATACGATTGAGAAAGTACTTCCTTATCTTAAACCTCATCAGTTATTAACCGATATCACGTCACTCAAAGTAGCCCCGCTCGCTGCAATGATGAAATCCAAAAGTGCAACGCTAGGCATGCATCCGCTCTTTGGCCCAAGCATGCTTGACCCCCGAGGACTGAGCCTGATTTTTTGTCCCACCAAAAACCAGACCGGCAAATCTGGCAAACGCTATATTGCCTGGCTCAAAAAGTTATTTACAAAAGCAGGAATGAAAGTTATCACCATGACTTCTAAAGAACACGATAGACAAATGGCCAAAATTCAGGCTCTTACGCATGCTCTCAATATCCTTTTTGCTCAAACCCTCCAGGATCTACCAGAAGACGAAAGACTTGAAACCCCACTTTTTACGCTGCAACAACTCATCATGCAACGAGTTCTCCAGCAGGACGCCTCTCTTATGGCTGATATTCAACTTTCCAACCCATTTGTTTTGCCGATTCTTGACAAACTAAATGACCGAGTCAAAAACCTTCTCAAACTCATCCGCCAAGGAGACAAAGAGCAACTCCTTAATGCTCTTCACGATATTCAAGCGTCTCTTAGCACCGATACAGCCTTTGCTACCCAGGAAACCAACAAGATTCTTTCCTTTGTCAGAAAAAATACCGTCGAAACTAAAACCAACCCGAAAAAAGTTCAAAATCCGTCACGTCTGAAAGTAGCGTATCTTGGCCCACGAGGAACTAATACTCACCAGGCAGCCAGCAACCTCTTCTCTGAACGTCAGTTGACTCCCAAAGATAGTCTCGATGATATTTTTGCGGCGGTACTAAAAGGAGAGCAGGAAATAGGCATCGTCCCGGCAGAGAACTCTATCCAAGGGACCGTCCACGAAACTTTGGATTTGCTCTCTAACTTGCCACTTATTGCCATTGGCTCATATGATTTGCCAATTCACCATTGTCTTTTGTCTCAGGAAACAAAGCTTGATGATATCGTCACTGTCCTGTCGCACCCACAAGCTCTGGCTCAGTCAAAAAACTGGCTCAAAAATAACCTTCCCCATGCACGCCTTGTCCCATCACCAAGCACGACTTCTGCTCTCAAAGAACCCCACAAAGGAGAAGCGTATATTTCCTCCCGTAAGGCGGGTGAGCTCTATAATCTTCCTCTTTTAGCTAAGAATATTGAGGATCTTACCTCCAACACAACCCGCTTCTATGCAATCGCCAAAACAGACCTTATCCTCTCAGGCCTCACGAGGCAACATACACTTTTGTTCTTGACTATTTATAATAGAGTAGGTATCCTTCGCGATATTCTGTCTGTATTTGCAGAAGAGGGAATAAGCCTTACCAGACTCGAGTCACGTCCAAGTCGAGAAAAAATGTGGGACTATTATTTTTATATAGAACTTGATGTCCTTCCGACCGAAACAAAATTACAAAAAGTATTGCTAGATCTCAAACAATACTGTCCAATGATGAAAGTCCTGGGCACAATATGAAAGACATACAGAAATTACGTACAAAAATTGATAAAATTGATCAAGAACTTTTATCGCTTATTGAGAAGCGAGTTGATTTGGTGAGAGAAATAGGCAAGATCAAAAAAGAACTTGATCTGCCTGTGAAGGATAATATGCGGGAAAATATAATCATAGAGCAATTGATAGAAAAAATAGAGAACTCACAAATTGATCCAAAAGCTATCGAGCAGATCTGGAAGACTATTTTTGCAACATCATATAAAATAGAGGAGTAACTATGAAAAAACGTATTATGTATCTTGATGGAAAATTTGTGACAGAAGAGAAAGCAGTTGTTCCTGTTACGGCGCATGCACTGCACTATGGAACGGGCGTTTTTGAAGGCATCAGAGCTTATTATAGCCAAAAAGACAAGGCTTTGTATGTCTTTAGGCTTGAAGATCATTTCAAACGATTCTTGGATTCGTGTAAGATCCTTTGTATCGATCTTGGCCTCTCAGCTGAAGAATTATCCCAATTAACAATTGAGCTTATCAAGAAAAACTTCAGTGAAACAGATATGTATATCCGTCCTTTGGCCTTTAAATCAGATCCTGCTGTCGGTAACTTTAATCTCAAAACACTGAAGGATAGTCTGGCTATTTACACGGTAGCAATGGGTCGGATGATCGAAAAAAATGGCATTAATGCCACCATTAGTTCCTGGACGAGAGTTTCGGATAACTCTATTCCTCCTCGCGCCAAGATCACAGGAGCCTACGCCAATACTTCACTCGCCAAAACCGAAAGTATCGCTGGAGGGTATGATGAGGCACTTCTGATGGACAACAGGGGACACGTCGTTGAGGGAAGCGCTGAGAATGTCTTTTTGGTCAAAAACGGTGTTGTCATTACCCCACCTGTCTCAGATGATATTTTGGTAGGGATTACTCGCGATACGATGATGAGACTTATCTCAGACCAACTCCATCTTCCTCTTGTTGAGCGCTCGATTGACCGTTCTGAGGTCTATCAGGCAGATGAACTCTTCTTGGTGGGGACAGGGGCTGAAGTAACACCCGTAATCAAAGTCGATGGACGCAACATTGGTGATGGGAA
>DASZRR010000101.1:0-4711 GCA_035549055.1 Patescibacteria group bacterium
CCAATGACTTACTCTTCCTAATATTGGATACTTCATTTCTAGGAGATAATGGGTTCTGTGCTTGTCTGTTCTTACTGGGCTCGTAATTCATCCGGCCGGTCTGAAAGTGTTGGGGCCTATGGTTGAACGGTACAACACTGCATTCGCATTGCAGTAGTCCGGGTTCAATTCCCGGTAGGTCCACAGTCTAACAGACAGGTCCGTCGTCGCGTCCAGATTTTTATGGGCTCGTAGCTTAGTTGGTAGAGCGCCTCCATGGCATGGAGGAGGTCGGGAGTTCAAGTCTCCTCGAGTCCACCTATATAGTTCAGAATTACATTCTGAACTATATATTATGAATTCTAGATTGTTTGTGTTATACTACGCATAACTCTCAAAAGGAGTTATGGTATTCTAGGTAACTCAGGTATCTTTTTCGATCCCTCTCGGCCATAAGCCGACTCGCCTTAGGCGAGAGTTGTCGCTTAGGAACCCAACTATGTTAATAAAGGAGGTGATCCTAAGTGCAATTTCAAGATAAAACTCTTACATGTCGTGACTGTGGTCAGGAGTTCGTATGGACTGCTGGTGAACAGGAATTCTACGAAAAACAACAATATACCAATCCACCCTCTCGGTGCCCTGCGTGTCGTGCAAAACGTAAGCAGGAAAGATTTGCTAACGGCGGCGATGATCGTCGTGGCGGCTTCCATGGTGGAGATCGTGGCCCACGCAAGATGTACAAAGTTCATTGTGCAGACTGTGGTGTAGAGACAGAAGTTCCCTTTGAGCCCAAAGAGGGGCGACCTGTCTATTGTCGTGAGCATTTCATGCAACACAACCCACGCCCTCAATAAGAGGACTAAAAACCAGCTGTAGATAAAGATCTTTTCTTTGCGAAAGCTGGTTTTTTGGTGGGAAAAAGACAACATACAGATTATTCAATCTCTGCTTTTGTCTTAGAGCGAGGGAGTAGGCGTAGCTCCTGTCGTTGGAGTCGGAGTTGGTGTAGCTGTAGCTGTCTTGGGGGGAGCTGGGATTTCAGCCTTGGTCTTCTGTTCAGGGAGTTCCTGGCTAGGCTGATTGACATTCAAGTTAGAGTTGGTTTCAGGTGTAGTAGATGCTTGCTGTTGACCGCCTTGACCCGCGATTTTCTTGTTGAGAGTGTCGATTTCTTTTTTGATCTGATCACTGCTGGCCTTGTCGCTTTGAACAAGCGAGGCAACGACTTGATAGGCTTGCAAAGCATTCTTTAGGCTATCAGTATCACCTTTAGCCTCATAGGCGTGTCCCAAATTGTAGTAAGCATTAGCATAATCAGGTTTGAGATTAGCGGCGATTTGGAACTGGCGAATTGCTTCATCATAGACGCCAAGCTGATAGTAGATACCGCCGAGTGCGATATATTCTTGAGGATTGTTGCTATCCAGCGCAATTGCCTGTTGGTTGGTGAGGACAGCAAATTGTTCCGCATTCTGGCCAAACCCAAAGAGCGCACGATAGACAGAAGACAGACTACTCCAGTTACTGACCGTATTAGGAGAGAGTGTGACTGCGTTACGGCCATAATTGATCGACTGTTGAATGAGGCCCACGATCTGTTGTTGGACGTCTGCTGAGGGGGATGAGTTGCGTGGTTGATTGCTCGCAACAGCGTTGGCAATCGTGAGATTTGTTTGGGAGAACGTCCGCTGGTAAAGATCACGATAGGGGAATTTGCTAATAGCTTGTCCCTGCAAATCGTACCAGTCTTTGGTCCTGTTTTGGGAGAACGCAATGAGTGACTGTTCAAAGATAGCATCTGAAAGAACATAGTTGAGCGAAAGATAACCTACATAGCCAACTAAGGCCAAAATAACAAGGACAAAGGCAAAGGGTAAAATTTTGCCATAGCGTGTGTTAACAGGATCATGAGGAGCACGCTCTCCTTCTGGCTGGGCCAGGATCAATCCATGCTTTAAGGTCACGAGGTAAAATTCAAGATCTTCATAGCGTGACGGTGCATGATTTGCTCTCAGGACCGCAAAGAGAGCCAAAACTATGAAGATAAGCGTTTGGAGGACAAAAGGGAGGGGAAGGAGAAAAGCGGCTACAAAAGCAACAATAATGGGCAGGAAGAAAGTATGCTCTTTGGCAACACGGTAAATAATGAATAGGTAGCTGACAATTCCCAAGAATCCCGTAGTAGCCAGGAGTTCGAGAATGAGACTACTACTTGAGGAGAAGGTGACAGACCACAATTTGGCATCCGCGTTATACGTAGCCTGTTTGAATCGAGTAAAGTCATTAAGATATGTCCCAAAACCGCTCCCAAACAGGAACCCTTGGAGGATACGTCCTGTATCTTGGGAGATAGACGCCAATCCTGTCTGAAAGCCGGTGACAAAAGGCAAAATAAGAGGAGTTTGGCTCGTGGCCAATTGATAGATGCTGACGATGAGTCCAACTGTCAGAAGAGCAGCTGAGACAGTCGCAGCGATACTCACGCTGGGATGGATTTTGCCTCGACCAGACAGCAGCTCGCCTTGTTTGTTTGAGCCAATAAGCGGGCTGATAAGTGGCCATGCTAAATAGCCGGCAAGCGGTAGGGTAATGGCTAGAAAAATTGCCTCATCTAAAAGTGATCCAACGGTACTAAATGCCTGGACATGCGTGTAGGAGAGCGGAAGAACGTAGATCTTGAAGAAAGATAAGGTCGAAATGAGAGCAGCCAAGGTCGTGCCTGTAAGAAGACTTACGATACTAAAGAGCATGGCTTTTTGTCCTCTGATAACATTGACCATGACAAAAAAGAAAAAGATGACAAAGAAAAGCGGCACAAAATTTATAAGCGCGTCATAACGGTTAGGGGAGAAGAGAGCTGAAACAAAAACCACAATGCCAAAGATAAGAATTGGCAGGTCAAATGGAGTCGTGCGAATTCTAATTCTGCCTTCGACAATCATCCGAATACTCAGGACGATAAGAGAAAGAATCGTGGTTATAGCGATGAGGATTTCTTTTGTAAGAAGAAATGGACTAGTCAAAATACTGGTAAAAATGAGTGGATAGGCAAGGAGGGTTAATCCTATAAGAAAAAGCGACACGTTCTCCAGGTAGGACAGTAATTCTTTTTTTGATTCGTTCATGTATTCAGACTAACAGAGCCAAAAGATGACTGTCAATGAGGAAAGTTAGAGGTGAAGCCTATCCTTAGAAATTAATTAGGAAATATATATTTACGTTGTATTAATAGTCTCTAAAGAGGTTTCACCTCAAAATAGTTTGACAAAGAGGTTTCTTCCTGATTAGGATAGTCTTATGCCGTCAAAATACTTACTACGCAACTTTGAGGAAGATGGAATATATCATGTTTTTAATAGAGGCGTTGATAAGCGAAACATTTTTCAAGATGATGCGGACTATGAACTTTTCCTTTATTACCTCTATATTTATCTTACTCCTCTTGAGAAAGTTTTACGCAGGTATCATAATTTGCCAATCCGCTTATTTCAAAAAAATCTCGCCAAACAAGTGGATCTTCTGGCGTACTGCCTGATGCCAAACCATTTTCATCTTCTTGTCATGGCCAAGGATAAAAAAGGTATCTCCCAGTTCATGAAGCAACTTTCTAATGCCTATACTCATTATTTCAATCAAAAATACCAAAGGTCAGGCGCACTTTTTGAAGGAGCATTCAAGTCAGTTGGGATCACGAGCGATGAGGGATTGATGCATACTGCTCGTTATATTCATCTTAATCCTGTAGTTGGAGGGTTGAGTACTGAACCAGAGTATCACTGGTCAAGCTATAATGAATATATTGATGAGTCACAGATGAAGCTTTGCCATACCAAGCTTGTTTTGGATCTTTTTGCCTCGGTTTACGCCTTTAAAAAATTTACCCACGATCAGAAAGATTATGCTAAAAAGCTTTCAGAAATTAAGAACCTCACGATAGAGTGAAAGTCTTAGTTCGTATATGAGGTATGTTTGATACGTTTTGACTTCCTAAAGACCTCATTTTTTTTGTCAGTCATTTTTGTATACTGTATTCACGCTCCTTTTGAGTCCCTATGGATAAGCGTTTTATACTTTGTATCCTCGTCATTTGTTCTCTTTTCATGTCTTGTATCTGGCTAGGACAGCGGTCGTTTATGGATTATGATGAGGCGACGTATGCTCAGGTTTATCATGAGAGCTTGGTACGGCATGATATTTTGACATTTACCTATCTTAATCAACCGTGGTTTAAAAAACCTCCTTTATATTTTTGGTTAATGGATTTGAGTGGAAGTCTGTTGGGGGAACATGAATTTTCCCTGCGCGTACCGTCTGCACTGCTTTTAGTAGTTACGATACTCTTGGTTTATGCCATAGTCGTGACCCTCACTGAAGATTGGAAGATGGGGATACTCTCAGGCGTGGTTTTACTTTCGACTGCATACTATGTTTTTGCAGGGAGGCAAGTGCGACTTGATATCCCAGTGACTGCGGGGATTCTTTTGAGTCTGTATGGATTTATCAAGACGCGAGAGCATGCCTGGTGGTGGGTCCTTTTTGCTGTGGGACTGGCGATAGGTGTTCTTTGTAAGAGTGTCATAGGGTTGTTAGTCTTTGGAGTAGTCCTCATATATTCTTTTGTCTATCAAGAGTATTCTTGGCTAAGAGAGAAATGGTTTTGGTTGAGTACTGTTTTGGCATTTGTGCTGATCGTTCCGTGGCATCTCTACGAGTTAGCTCTTTTTGGGCA
>DASZRR010000102.1:0-4226 GCA_035549055.1 Patescibacteria group bacterium
TGTCTGGATCGGTGGGCAAACTTTTAACGGAGTGACTGAACAAGGCAAAGAGCTACCGCATCTTCTGAAAAAACTGCCTCCGAATGTTCATTTCCCAGGTATTTTTGCTTATGAGGATATGCCCGCAATCCAAAATGCAGCCGATGTTTTTTTCTTTCCGTCTTTTCAGGAGAACGCGCCAATGGGGCCACTCGAGGCAGCCTCTGTCAGCCTGCCGCTAGTACTTCGTGATCTCATCGAGTATAAAGCATTGTACAAGGAGAACTATCTTGCGGGTCATACACATGATGACTTCCACAAACTCCTGAGGAAATTAGCTCATGATAAGTCATTTTATCGTGAAGCCTCGCAAAATTCTCATAAATTAGCCTCACATTTCTCATTTGCTACACGATCAAAACAATTATTGACCTACTATAACTCTCTCCTAAAAAAATAAGCCACAAAAAAACCACCTCAAGGATGGTTCTCTTGCTTGTCCCGCTCAGCGGGGCTCTGACTAATCAAAAAGTGGTAGGAAAGGCGAGAGTAGATTTTATATGATTTCTCAGTAATAACGAAATCATTCAAGCTCTACTCACTTAGCTTGGTTGCTTTATTACACATCTCCTTGTCTCACCCAGTTGAGCTGTTGAGAGCAAGTTTTATGTCTTCCCCAGATCTAAATTCGATTTCCGCCTCTCTTGCGAGAGTCGAGATTAAAAAATTTAGAAAGGAGGTGATCCATCCCCTGCTTCGGCAAGGGATACCTTGTTACGACTTAAGCCTCATCGCCGGTATCGGCCTCCATCCACATACGTGGATGTTCAGCCGCCCCCGACTTTGCTGCCTTGACGGGCGGTGTGTACAAGACCCGAGAACGTATTCACCGCGGCCTGCTGATCCGCGATTACTACCTATTCCGACTTCATGAGGTCGGGTTGCAGACCTCAATCTGAACTGAGGCGAAATTTCAGAGATTAGCTTGCCATTGCTGGCTTGCAACTCATTGTTTTTCGCCATTGTAGGGTGTGTGTAACCCAGGGTATAAGGGCCATGCTGATTTGACATCTTCCCCTCCTTCCTCCTTGTAAAAACAAGGCAGTCTGAAATGAATATGTAACATTTCACAGGGGTTGCGTTCGTTTCCCCACTTAAGGGAACACCTCACGGCACGAACTGATGACAACCATGCAGCACCTGTCCTACCATCCTTGCGGATCTACTAATGTTTCCAAAAGTATAAAACGGTAAGATGTCAAACCCTGGTAAGGTTTTTCGCTTTGTCTCGAATTAAACCACACGCTCCACAGGTTGTGCGGGTCCCCGTCAATTCCTTTGAGTTTTAGCCTTGCGGCCGTACTCCCCAGGCGGTCCGCTTAACGCGTTAGCTTACGCCACCACCCTTGCGAGTGATAGCTAGCGGACATCGTTTACGGCTAGGACTACACAGGTCTCTAATCTGTTTCGCTACCCTAGCTTTCGTATTTCAGCGTCAGGAAAAACCCAGAAGCCTGCCTTCGCCATCGGTGTTCCAGTATATATCAACGCATTTCACTGCTACACATACTGTTCCAGCTTCCCTGTCAATCCTCAATTCTCCTAGTATCGCGTCCAATCCCGAGGTTAAGCCTCAGTCTTTAAGATGCGACTTTGAAGAACGCCTACATACACTTTACGCCCAATGAATCCGGATAATGCTTGCATCCTACGTATTACCGAGACTTCTGGCACGTAGTTAGTAGATGCTTATTCTCCAAGCTGTGAACGGCTTGGCAAAAGGAGTTTACGATCCGAGGACCTTCTTCCTCCACGCGGCGTCGCTGCGTCAGACTTTCGTCCATTGCGCAATATTCCCAGTTGCTGCCATCCGTAGATGTACTGCCCGTGTCTCAGTGCAGTTGTGGCTGATCGACCTCTCAGTCCAGCTACCCGTCATCGCCTTGGTGGGCATTTACCCCGCCAACTAGCTGATAGGACGCAGGCTCCTCCCTTGGCGGACCGTTAAGTCCTTTACTCTTGCGAGACCATGGGGTATTACCCCACCTTTCGGTGGGCTATCCCCCTCCTAGGGGTAGATTCCTACGCGTTACTCACCCGTCTGCCACTTGATTGTCTTGCGACTCTCCCGTTCGACTTGCATGCCTAAGGCACGCCGCCAGCATTCATCCTGAACCAGGATCAAATTCTCAAAAATACTTCGACAAGCTCAGTATTTGCATACCAAACTCATCAAAGCTTGACGGTCTCCAAACAAAAAAGTCCGATGGACATCGGACAAGGGAAGTTTGGAGTCCTAAATATTCCCTACCACTTTCTGACTGTCAAAGAGCTGAAAATTCTTATTAACCAAAAGAGGCAAGTTAAGAAGGACATCCTCCTACGCTAAAGCTTCGGAAGGATTATATACTATTTGTATGAAGAATAAGTCAAGGTATATAAAAAAACTCGCCAGAGGCGAGTCACAGAAATACATCCATGTCTTGTCCTACATACGTATTAGCTATTATAGCCTCATTTTGAGCTTTGTCAAGATGTCAGAACTTATCAGTACAGATGACTAGATTAGAGAAAAAAACTATAATATTGCTATTATCGTCCGATACGCAGGGAGTGATATAATGTAAATATTCTTAAAAACCGCTTGATTTTTTTGAGAAAAAGAACTATGCTTGGTTTTTACTAATTAACGACTTTTCTATGTTAGCAGCGAAGGATACATCCTAGCCCCTTTTCCAACTATAGGTTGACTCTTAGATTCTTTTAGGATATAATTAGTTCTTATTTATTTTAATTCCAAAAGCTGCTCAATGTTTTATATTATTTATGACAAAACAAACAAAAAATCAACATTATCGCCTTTTTTGTCCAGGCCCAGTTAATATCGCACAAAGCGTAAAAGAAGCAGTTATTGCCCATGAAATTGGCCATCGAGAAGAGGAATTTTCTGTACTTCTGAAGAGGCTCAACCACAGCATTTTGGATCTTTTTGAGATCAAAAGGAAAAGAGATTATCGAGCGATCGTAGTCACGGGCTCTGGCTCTGCTGCAAATGAAACAGTTCTTTCTTCTATAATCAACGATAATCAGAAAATCCTAGTTCTTTCTAATGGAGAGTTTGGTGAACGACTTGCAACAATCTCAAGCCTTCACAATCCGCAAACAGTTCATTTGAAATTCAAATGGGCTCATACTATGAGCCTAGGAGAGATTGAGGCAACCATCCGTAAAGAAAAGCCAAATGCCATTGCTGTAGTCCATCATGAAACTTCAACGGGAATGCTTAATCCTATTGCTCAAATAGGAAAGCTAGCTAAAAAATATCGGCTCGTTTTCTTTGTTGATGCAGTTAGTTCAGCTGGTGCAGAGAAAATTGACGTTGAAAAATGGAATATCTCCTTCCTTTCTACATCTTCATCTAAAGCAATTGGCTCTATGGCTGGTTTGTCGTTAATCGTCGGTAAGAAAAAAAGCTTCGAAGCTACTAAAAACAATCCTGTCAAAGTCGCTTATCTTAATCTTTATAAATTCTACAAATTTGCTGAGGAATCTGAGCACACACCAAATACACCTGGTGTACCACTTTTTTTCGCTTTAGATCAAGCAATTACTAATATTTTAGATTATGGTGTTACTGCACAACAGCGTAAGATGAAGAGACTTGCTTTCCAAATGCGTCAAGGCCTTCGCGAGATGAGGCTCAAATTCTTACTGAACAAAAATATGTCTAGTACTCTTACCACAGTTCTTGTACCAAAATACACAACTGTTGATGAGATCAAATCCAAACTCCGTGAGAAAAATATTATTGTTTATGATGGCAAAGGTGACTTTAAAGGAAAAGTTTTCCAGATCGCGACAATCGGAGAAATGACCAAAAAAGATGTTGAGCTGTTTTTGCAGGACTTACGGGATGTTTTAGGTTTTGCACCTATCTCATCGTCTAGCAATCCACGTATTCGCAGAATCACACACAAAATTCCTGAACAAGGACGACTTATTCCCTTCTTCCCGCCTACGCCAGCAATTACCTTAGGTACTCATGCTAAATTACGGGCTAGTTCAAAATAAGCTACAATATTAGTATGAACAAGCCCAACACACCGCACTCTTCGATTGTAAAATCTACTTATTTTGCTAATTGGGGTGACCTGTGGGGCTTTCCACTCGCCTACAAGCTTCTCCCTTATGTAAGCAAAGTTCCATTCCTTACTCCCAATGTCATTACACTAGGCGCCTTTGCTCTC
>DASZRR010000103.1:0-2842 GCA_035549055.1 Patescibacteria group bacterium
TGATCAAATAGCGCAAAAACGATCGCAGTGCGATGACATAATAGTTTTGCGTGACTTTTTTAAGGTTTTGTCCATGATCATCTGTTTTGTTTGAAAGAAAGACACGATATTTTCTAATATTATCCAAGTTCAGTTTTTCGATCGGTTGCTCAGGCAGTGTCGCGGAATGCCAGTTGAGAAAGGTCTCCAAATAGTGGCGATAATCCCGAATAGTCAACTTGGAAGAATTTTTTTCAATTTCTAAATATTCCAAAAATTGATCAATAAGATCGGGTAGGGCAGTGGACATTAACTTATGGTACTAAACTAGAGTAGGGGAGTCAACAATGTGCGACGCTACTATTGATTTGGACAACTTGCCTGGGGAATAGTAATAATCACCGTGGTAAACCCTGTAGATTTGAAAAGTGCCGTCAGCTGATTACGTGCGTTTGTCGAGGCCGTGTCAAGAATATGCCCATCACAGGCGGCTTGTGTAATGAGAGTTTGTGCCTGTTCGCGTGCCTTTGATTCTAAGTTCTGATCGCCTTTAGTTAATAAACCTGTTCTGCGATCATAAACTCGAGTCTGATCGTTGTTAAGTGTGCTAACGAGAATTTCTGGAGCAGGCAGAGTCAACCGCAACGTTGATCCTTCCACTGAAATATCACTCAGCTGGACTTTAGAGAGATCAAAACCAGCAATAACCTCACCCTGAGCAATCAGCAGTAATTTATCACCAAACAGAAATTGTGAAAGCGCACTGCCACTGGTGCCAGCATCGATAACCTTCTCTATGGTGAACTGAGCCGTCTCCAATCTATTGAGTCCTTCAATTTGTTTGATGACTGTTCGAGAATTAGCGGTAAAGGTATAGGGCGCTTTATTACTAAAGAAATGTGACAGGGAAATAATCCCCAACACTAAAATTCCCAGAATAATAAAAGTCAGAAATAAAAAAGTGACTCGCTTAACGCTTTGAAAACTCATGACTCTCTTATTATAATCATAATCAGACTGATTAGACAAACTGATCTCTTGCAAATCTTCAGGGGAGCTGATAGAGTTTGAGACATGACCCGCTTCATTCTGGACTCTGGCAATCCTGAAGAATACAAGCAAATCATAAAGCTTGCCAAGAAACACGACCAGGAAATCTGGGGTAGCACCACCAATCCCTCCCTCATTGCCAAAAAACTCGCTGAATCCGGCAAAAAGTTGACGATGGGTGAAGCATTTGCTCTGCAGAAAGACATCGTCATGCAAATCCTGCAGATTGTCCCCGGCGCAGTCTCAGCTGAGGTCTATGCTGATATGGAGACGATGGCTGATGAGATGATCCAGCAAGGAGAAGAAATTGCTAGGTGGGATGAACGAGTCGTGGTCAAGCTTCCGACAACGCTTGAAGGCTTTAAGGCTCGCACTGAGCTGCGCAAAAAAAACATTACGACCAACAACACTCTTGTTTTTTCTCCTCAGCAAATTTTTGCGATCTGTCTGCATGAGCACGTCATGCAACAGGAATTTGGCGCTTCGTCTAAATGGCCTCCCTTTATATCACCCTTTATTGGCAGACTCGATGATATCGGAGAAAACGGTATTGACCTGGTCAGACAAGGTATGGAACTCAAAAAGCATTTCTCAGAGATGCTCTGGATGCTCTCAGCCTCCATCCGAACCACCAGGCATATCGCAGATAGTATTGCAGCAGGTAGTGAACTGATCACTGCTCCTGCTAAAGCCTACATAGAATGGTTTAAAAGTGGCCAAATTGCCTCTCCTGCACCTGAAGGAAGCCAAAGCCCTGAGAAGTGGAAACCTGAGCAAAAACTGCTTGGAATCGAGACTATTGACGGCTTCATGCAAGCTCTCACGTCAGGAGAACTCGATATCACCCATCCTTTAACGGAGAAGGGGATCATTAAATTTGTTGAGGATTGGAAAGCAATTCTTAGTTAGTCACCCCGCGCCTATACCAAACTGTATGCAGACAAGTTTGGAGGTATATTGACAACTACTGGGACCGTCTCACCAATCGACCGTAAAATTTATCTTTCTATAACCACGTCGCACAATATTGGTGGGCATTCCAAAGTCCTTAATCTCATGACTAAATAATACGTAGCTGTCTGTTATTTACATTCAACGAGTAAAAATAAAATAATTGCTGGAAAAACAAAAAAAAGGAATTAAGAAATCTTTCACATGAATCAGTCTTATAAGAGACGTCTTATCATTGACCCATGGTTAGATCAGCAAATTGTCGAAGACATTTTATTGAGTTAAAAATGTAAAACTGATAATAAATAGTTCTAACAACCTGACAGGCTCTTACTCCTCATAGAACTCATATTTAGCCTCAAATTGTGAGGCCGTAGGATGACCTACAAGGCTTCTGAAATATCAGGGACGACTAGTTAGTCATTCCTCAAATCCAGTGACTTAAAACAGTACTGATGTAAATAAAGATTTTAGAATAAATAAATCATTATTGACCTATAGTAGGTGAGTGGTAGAATCGGAGGGTATCTACCATCAGAGAGAATAGACATACAAAGTGTGAAGCGGAAATTCATGCTAGGTAGTGACCAATTGAACGCCATTTGAAGCTAACCTAGGCTCCCCTGAGAACATGTTTGGCGTCGTAAAAGTATTATTGTGCGACATAACAATATATCATTTTTTAGACCGCCCCAAGAAAAAAAATTTGTTCGCGCGAGGGAATGAATAAGCTATTAATACATGTAGAAAAATTGATAAAGCGAGAGTTACTCAGTCCCTCTTTTGAGATAATTTCTCAGTGGATTTGCCCTCTTCTCCGACAGGAGCTAAAACATCGTTGTCCAATCTGTGAAAACTCGAC
>DASZRR010000104.1:0-4448 GCA_035549055.1 Patescibacteria group bacterium
CCGATCAACGATATCGCTCTGATCAAAATTAATCCCAGCGATAACGCCGGCAATACCCTCAAACCTGTTGTAATGGGGGATTCATCTCATCTCCAAGTAGGTCAGCTAGCAATTGCTATTGGAACGGCCCTTGGACAGTTCAATAATACGGTTACCACTGGAGTAATCTCAGGGCTTGGGCGTGGAATTACGGCTGGAAGTGCACTTGAGGGGACGACGGAAGAGTTGAGTGACGTCATCCAGACAGATGCTGCTATCAATCCTGGTAATAGCGGCGGACCACTGCTGAATTCAAGTGGTCAGGTAATCGGAGTAAATACAGCAGTCTCTGAAAGTGGCCAAAATATTGGCTTTGCTCTGCCAATCAATAAGATCAAAGATTCTATTAATAATTTCAACACCACAGGACAATTCAACAGGCCTTATTTAGGAGTGGCTTACCAGATGATCACACAAGCGATGGCGGTACGCAACAGTCTCCCTGAAGGAGCGTATGTTGAGACAGTTGTCTCAGGCTCAGCGGCAGACAAAGCAGGTGTCAAAGAGGGGGATATTATCGAAAAAGTTGACGGACAGAAATTAGTCGCCAATACGAACGAACTCTCCACAATCATCGCCAAGAAAAAAGTAGGCGACAGCATGACTTTGACGATCTATCGTGAATCAGACAACGGTAATTCTTCGACATTTGATGTCAAAGTCACATTAGGACAAGCGCCTCAACAGTAATACGATTCTCCTATAGACTTTTTATTTTTCACTGGTTATAATTAAGCTATGCCAACAAGAAAAACTACAACGGCGAAGTCGACAAAGACCACCAAGTCTTCTGCCAAGACCAAAACTTCCCGTGCGAGAGTTAGTTCAACCCCCAAGACCACGGAAGTTACACCGATGCCTCTTGTAGATACGACCTTTGAGACATCAACTCTCTCTAGCAACAAACGCCTTCGTCTCAAAGTCAAACGCAGCCGGATTATTATCGCGCTCATTGTGATTGCGATTATTGGTTTGGCAGTCTACTATCGTAGTCTTTTTGTAGTTGCGATTGTGAATGGACAGCCAATAACTCGTCTTTCATATATTCAAGAAGCCGAGTCGGTCTATATCCCAGATGCGAGAGTCACAGCCGGCAAGCAAGCAATGAATCAACTAGTCACCAAAGCGCTTTTGTATCAGGAAGCAAACCGTCGTCACATTACAGTCAGTGATAAAGAGGTCAATGACGAAGTCGATCAAACCCGCAAAAGTCTTGAGAAATCAGGCCAGACCTTGGAGTCTGCTTTGGCACTGCAAGGGGATACCTTGGCAGCATATAAGGATCGGATCAAAATTCAAAAGATTTTGGACAAGTTAGTCGGACCTATCACTGTTACAGACAAAGAGATTACCGATTACATTGCCAAAAATAAGGACTCTCTGCCACAGGATCTAAGTGCGAGTGACATGAAAAGTCAGGTTAAATCCACTCTTACTCAGCAAAAGTATAATGACAAAGTTCAATCGTTGATCCAAGGCCTTCAACAAAAAGCCAAGATCAACTACCTCATTGCTCAGTAGCTCTTCCTTCTTGACAAGTAAGCGTCACAATACTGTATGATAAAGCTAGTCAGGCTTATTCGTCCTTTTATCATAATTAGCGAATAAAAGGGGGTGATTATTTTATGCCCAAAAAGAAATCACGAACCAAAACATATCGTTCTACACGTTCTCAGTCAGCTGGAGGTATTGATGACCATTCTTTTCTTATAATTATCGGAGGAGGGTTTTTGGTAATTGTTATTGTTGGCATGCTCCTCTTTGGTAATTCCTTTACAAGCAAGGCTACCTCGCCAACGCAGCCATCACCAACTGTAACTCAGAGTCAAAATACAGTTGCAATTAAGAATTTTGCCTTTGGACCAGGGACGCTTACCGTTAAAGTTGGTACGACAGTTACCTGGGATAATCAAGACAGTGTCGCACATTCAGCCGTTGCTGATGATGGTACTTTTGATACAAAATTACTTTCTCCAGGTGAGAAGGGTAGCTTTACCTTCACCAAAGCCGGAACGTATACCTATCATTGTGGAGTTCATCCAAGTATGACTGGCACGATTGTAGTTGAGTAGTGCAAAGCGGAATTTGCGAGTGCGATTACAAAGTTTCGTACTGTGTTGGTGTTGTATCCTTGTAATTAAGCGTTTTGATTCGTGGTTGTTTTTTGTGTAAGAAAATATACCTGAGTAATATTTTGTAGGTATCAAGATCGAAATTATAGGGAAGTGATGTAGAATCCTGACTCCCAAAGACATCTTCTTTGCTATTTCCTAAATAGCACCACTTATCAATGAGAAAAAGTTCGCGTTTACCTGTTTGCTCATTATTCTCCTCGATTATAATCGGGCCGTTATATGGCCACGGTTTGATTTTGCTTTTGCTAAATGCCTCGACAAAGCGTATGTTATAGGCAAGTGGCAGTTCCTTTTTGAGACAAGCGCCCTTGCAGCGATTGAGTCGGTAGGCAAAGCAACTGGCAGTCGTTTTCTCAAGATCAAGTAGTTTTTCACATAGTTGGTAATCTTTGGCTAGAGTTGTCAGGTAGTCTTTTGCCTGGCGACGTGATTTGAAAAATCCTAAGAACGACTCCAGATTATCTGGTTTGATCGTAGTCGTGGCTTGGAGCGAGGCCCTGAGGTAACCATGTTGGTCAGTAGTTGCTTTGATAGCGACCAATTCTTGTTTGTTGCGAAGCATTTTATTGTAGATAGGCAGTTTGTTTTTGATCAGCTGTGATTCTAAAAGAAGTGCGCCGAGTTCACCCGCAGTCTCGATTGTCTCAAGACTTTCTATTTGTTGGGCTATTTTCATTTCTAAGGGTGAGTGAATATCCCCTGCAAAATGAGACAGAATGCGTTCTTTGAGGTTGACGCTTTTACCAATATAGAGGATGGCTCCATCCGACCCATAGAACAGATAGACTCCAGGACTTTCGGGGAGAGTATCCAGCACCGATTGCTTCAGCTTGATCGGGAGGTATGGCTTTTTCAAGACCAATTGCATTGCCGTTGTAAAGTTCTCAGGACTGGTCTGTTTTTTGGCAAGTCTGTAGAAAGTTTGAATAGCAACTGCATCAGAAAGCGCGCGATGACGACTCTCAATTTTAATAGAAAATCTTTCCAGAAGACTATCGAGATTGTGCCGTCTATATTGGGGATAAAGAGCGCGGGAGAGACGGACAGTGCAGAAATGTTTGGGGCAAAATGTTGCACCAAGACGGGCAAACTCTGCCTTGAGGAAGCCATAGTCAAAACGAACATTATGCGCAACGAAAGTATAGTCCTTAAGAAGTGTGAGGATGTCTCCTGCAACTTCACGAAAAGTTGGAGCGGCTTCTACATCATGATTGCTAATCCCAGTCATCTTTTCAATTTCTGGCGGAATTGAGGTTTGGGGGTTGATCAGTGTTGAATATGTTTGGCTCGTCTCGCCATCCTCTGTGAGGACGATCCCAATTTCGATCACCCGATCCCATGAAAATCGGCCTCCTGTGGTTTCTATATCAACAAAGGCTAATTTGGTAGGCAGCATGACAACCTATATTAGCAAGGTATGGTTCTCTTGACAAGCTGAGGTATTTGCCAATTCGAAATTCAGCCTGAAGAAGCAAAGAGAAAAATACTTAATACTTTATACATGATACTGTATACTAAATACGTGGAGTCAATTTTTTTTGAAATAGCTCTTGTCATCATCGTCGCTGCTTGCTTGTCGATTGCTTTTCGTTACCTCAAGCAGCCATCAATTCTGGCCTACATTCTGACAGGCATTATTCTTGGTCCTTTAGGATTGTTTCATCTGAAGAACTCTGCTTCGCTTGAGACACTTGGGCAGCTGGGGATTACGCTGCTACTATTTATGCTTGGCCTTGAGCTCAAATTGCATGAGCTCAGGTCAATTGGTAAGACGGCGGCAATTGCGGGCACGTTGCAGATGGTAGTTACTGTTGCCTTGGGATATGGACTTGGATTGTGGCTAGGGTTTTCTCCCACGATCGCTTTTTATGCAGGCATTACTCTAGCTTTTTCAAGTACGATCGTTATTGTTAAATTGCTTTCAGACAAGAAAGACCTCAACAGTCTGCATGGCAAGCTAGCAATCGGGATATTACTGATGCAGGATTTCTTTGCCATTTTGGTTATCATTTTTATGAATGGCTTTCGCATCGGTAGCCCGGCTATTGTCCTTGAGCAGGTTTTCCTTGTCGCGCTTAAGTTAAGCGTTCTGGTAGGATGGATTTTGCTTTTCAGCCGTTACGTTTTCCCGAGAGTTCTTCATAATCTTTCTCGCTCAGACGAGTTGCTTTTTCTTTTTAGTTTGGCGTGGGTTTTTGCCGTCACGGCTCTTGTGACCTGGCAGCCGATTGGTTTTTCAATTGAGATTGGTGGATTTTTGGCTGGACTTGCTCT
>DASZRR010000105.1:0-8456 GCA_035549055.1 Patescibacteria group bacterium
TATTATAGACATCTAAGTTAGGGACATACGATCCATCATATGTCCCGTCATACGTCCCATCATAACTACCATCATATGAGCCATCACTCGGTCCACCACCGCCGGAGGGACAATTATAGCACCCTCTTCCGGTACAGTCAGTTGGGACATAGGGGACGGCACAACAATATACGTAGACACCATTATAGTAAACTTCTCCAAGGCTCGGATCCTCAAGTCCGCAGGCGTTATATTGAGCGTGAACGTTTTTAGCAGCAATAAGAAAAATTACGCTGACACAGAAAAAAATCACAGAATGAAGAATTGTTTTTTTCATGATTGAGATTTTATTTTTATTATAAATGGATTTTGTGCGGGGTGAGAATTAAAATCGTTCAGTATATGTGTCATATCGTTACTAAATTGATCGATTGTCAGAGTATGATGTGATGATTGATAGAGAACCCTTATGACATCATTCAGAATATATTCATTCAATTGTTGCTGAGAGACATCATTTGCATTCGCGATAGTGTGGTTGATTTGGAGGCGTACTAGAAAGATATCATTTGCCTTCAGGTAGCTCCCTCCGCTGTGAAGAAGATTATTCTGTTTATCATATGTTAATTGTTGGCGTTGTGGACTGTCAACGGTTTCAAAAATTACTGTTTTTATTTTTTGAGATTCTCCATATTGTGGGTCGAGTTCTTTGCTAAAAATACCCCAGTCAGCGAGATATCTGTTGAAAAGAGTTGTTTCATGAAAAGAGAGAGTATAAAAGTTACTGGCATTACTTACGGTAATTTTGGGAGTGAGAGATTTAGAAATAAATAGATAGCCTAGCAGGGCATCTATAATAATGAGGGTTATGGCGACTATAAGAAGCAGTTTAGTCTTCATCAGATACCTCTATCGTAGCTTGGCTATTCCCTGGCTGTCAATGTATGGTATGACAACCATGGAAAAACCCCGCTTTCCTATGCGGGGTTTTTCGTCTGGCCTTGCGGCCACGAGTACTTCATGAAACCGTGAAGGTCTTGGTCCCCAACGGCGTAATGCCGTTCGTGAGGACCTTGATCGTATATTTCCCGTCGGTGAGACCGACGAGAGCAACCTTATCCGACTGACCCCCTGCGACCTCATGGTCGACGATAGGCCATGAAGACCCACCGAAGACCTGGATCCGTTGAAGGGCCTTGGTCGAGTTGGAGATAGTAATCACCGCGGTGGAGGCCGCGGAGATCGTCGAAGGTTTCATGGAGATGTGTTGGTCGACCGTGAGGTCGACCAGCGTTGCATTGGCGAGATCGCCGAGCGGGAGGGGGTTGAACCCTCCCATATAGAAACCGATCATGTCGGTTCCATCGGTCTGCGCGACCTCAAACTGCCCTCGCTCCAGGACGTGCATGTCCGCGACGAAGCCGCGGAAGAGCACCTCCACGAGGAGAGTGCCCTGCGGGCTCCTTGTGACGCTGACGTCCTGGACGACCTGTCCCTGGCAGGGACAGAACGCGATCATGGATCGCATTTCTTCGGACGTATCGTTCCATGCGAGTCCGAATCCCTTGGACGAGTTCCAGTCCACCCACTGGTGGACGAAACCGAATGCCTGGTTGGCGAGGGTGTCAGGCACCTTCGCTGGCGCGGCATGCGCCGAGCCGCCGAGCGTGAGCCCGAAGGCCAGAACGACTACGAAAACGCCGCGCGTGATGTGCCTTATCATCTCAGTTCTCCTTGCCCGTAGTCCGGGCTATTCTACGAAAAATCGACGTCAGGTGCTCCGGTTGGGACAAGCGCGACACCTCCATGCCGTTGAGCTGACCGGTAGCTTCGTAATCACAAAATGAATACGAAGCTGCCGATCAAACAGAACGACAAAATTGTGAAGTACTCGTAGGAAGACGATCTGGGCAAGAGAAGTACTAGAATTGGTCATATTCTGCTTCTCGCAAAACGAGAAGGGTAGTATGTGAATTCCAGCAACTGCTGCTCAGATAACTTCCTACGATATTTAGATTTTAAATGTGCGAACCGAGCAACTCTATCATATTATAGGATGTATGTCAAGTCTATAGGATGTTGGCAGGCGTGGATTTCGGGTAATGTGCGGGAATAAGTATTTCGATGAGTGAGAGTAATGGGAAAAAGAAAAGAGAAAGAGCAGAGAGTGAAGAGGAAATGAGATAGTTGTCTGCAGTCTCTTTTTCATAGGACTTACTGCCTCCAAAGGGGCGGTATTTCATCCACCCTTGAGTGAAATATAAGCTTTATAGGGGGTATACTTGAGCGCATATAATTTTAATTCTTCTGATTGGGAGGCAGTAAGTCCTTAGACATAGTATATCTTTATAAGTAATATGTAAAGTGCTTATAAGAATGGATAAGTTTTGGTATTTACTTCCCCACGAGTATGCCACCGACAGGGGTGTTTGCTGTATCACAAAAGTAGGGGTCGAGGGCTTTTTTGCCCAAGAAGCTGAGATCGACGACTGATTTGCCAGGAGGAATCAGATAGATTTTATTTGCTGAAAAAGACAGCTTATGGCTCATAGTATCAAGATTGTTAAAAATCTGCATCCCATTGGAATTCCGTTGAAAGATAACTGGATTTGGTGAACATTGCTTAATAGTCACGACCGATGTCTCACCGACGATACGCTGAGCCTGAGTGAGTGTCTGAGTACTTGAAAAGTCATCCGTGGACTTGATGCTTGAAAGAAGCATACGTTGAGCCTTGTTCACTTCATAATTCCACTGAGTAATTGCTAATAAAAGATCAAGTCCTAAAAAGATGAGGGCGATCACGATCAATAGTGCATTGATTCGTAGCCAATTTACAAGTTTTTTTTGCATACCTCTATCATAGCATTTAGACTGTGTTTTATCCTTCTGTGCTAGGATAGAACTATGCCCCATGGTATCCGTTCACTTCGACGTTTTTTTTCTCATCATTTTTATCTCGTAATGGGGAGCTGTGCTATTGTTCTCTTTCTCGTTATCGTAGGAGAGATGATGGCCCTCAGTTCATTGTCTAAACCTCATATTGCTGTAGGGCAGAAGGAAGCTGATCGGCAACTTGAGCAAGAAGCCCAAAGCGTCGTCTCTATTTGTAAAAAAGATGATGTATGGAATAGTTGCTATCCGCGGATGTTTGCGACCTTATCGAAGCAATATGATCTTTCCACTTCAGAAGCGCTGCTGAAAAAAATTATTTCTGAGGATGGGAGGATCAATGACTGCCATGTTATTGCTCACCAGATCATGAGTGAAGAGGTTCAGAAGCACCCGGATCAATGGAAGGAACTCCTCGCTGTTGCCGATCCGAATATGTGTAACTACGGTTTTATCCATGGAGTAATTGAGGGACACGCACTGTCGGACCCTGGCTTTAAGCTTGACAAGACTAGTATTCCCGCCATTTGTAAGACGATGCAGGAGGAGAAAAAAATTCCCGGCATCGAGCAGGGTTGTGCCCATATCTTAGGTCATCTCGTACTCCTTCAGACAAAAGGCGATATGGATCAGGCGTATTCGTTTTGCAGTCAGGTTCCATCTCTCCTTCAGACACAATGCGCCGCTGGAATCACCATGGAAAGCTACACCAGGGCAAATTTAGTCGAGCATGGATTTGCTAAATATGTCCCCTGGACTGATACGTTTATCGCGAGTGAGGAAGATATCTGTCGCAAGCTGACAGGAAATCTAGCGATCGGCTGTTGGGATGAAATGGCGCATTTGTATACCTATCGAAGCCCCTATAAAAAAGACAGCGTTATGAACGATTGCAAAACAGCACCCACTCTAGCCACGCAGGAAGCCTGCTATATCTATGCTGTAGCGACTTTGTCTCAAAGCCCGACAGCAGATCATGCGTATTATGCAACGCTTTGTGATGGGTTTGACGACCTCTCATATACGGGGCAATGTGTTTTTTCAGCTGTAAAGGGATTGTTAAATGGAGGAGCGACACCCAGTCCCTCAGCAATTACCTATTGTGAAGCGTTATCAAATGAGAAAAATGAGTGTTTTTATGACATCAATACGCTCCTGTCTATGCGGAATTTTTCTGATGAGGATTTTCGTAATTTCTGCTCCAATGCGACGGGAGATGATCAACAACGTTGTTTGGGTACATTGTAGAGGGTTGAGCCGACAGAAAATTACTGAGAGATGTACATGTAGCCGTCAATATCAGTTTTGTTGTCACATAAGTAGGGGTAAAAATGATTTTTGCTAAAGTCAGTGAGGGGAATTGAAATATACGCTTTTGGTTGTATCACATAAGACTTCTCTTTCGTAAAAACAATGGTATGAGCCACGTCGTCCTCATTGCTGATTTTAAGAACTTTTGTGTTAACGAGATTCGCAACAGGCGGGTTAGTGATACAGTCAGCTTCGATAAATATAAGTCCAGTATCACGACGATTTTTTAACAGCAACTGCTCCTGAGCGTCTTTTTCTTTCTGCGTAGCAGTATCAGGTACTTTTCTGAGAAGATCGGAACGAGGATCCTCAGGACCAAGGGCAGTAATTTTGGGGGTAATTGATGGTATTAGTCGTCCTGATGAGGAAGCTGGTATTGCCTTTTGGATAGTGAGAAATTTATAGCCTACATAAACAGTGAGATTGAGCGCGATAAATGCGAGTACGGCTACTAGGATGATCGTCGTTTTTTTGATACGGATTTTGCCTTGAGTGTTCATATGAGACACAGTTCATAGTAGCATATCCTGTCGTTGCAGTTTTGGCAATTATCAGGTATAATAAGCCTATCACACACATCTAGCTCAGCTGTCTTTATAAAAAACTGCTAGATGGAGGAGGCCCGCCTTCGTTTATAAAATAAACGTCGACGAGGTAAAGACACACTATGAAAAACGTTACTCTTGAAGAATTGTTAGAAGCAGGTGCTCACTTTGGGCATCAGGTAACTCGTCAAAACCCCAAAGCACGCGACTACGTTTTCGAAGCACGTGACAATATCCATATTATCGATCTTGCCAAGACCAAAGAGGGCTTGGATGAAGCTGCTGTTTTTGTCCGCGATCTTGCCAAAAAAGGCGGTACTATGATCGTCCTTGGTGCGAAGCGCCAGGCGGAACCGCTCGTGCGTGAAGCAGCTAAGAAAGCAAGTGATGCCAAAGTAGATGGACTGTATTTTGTCACCAATCGTTGGATCGGCGGCATCCTCACTAACTTTGGTGAAGTCAGTAAAAATTTTAAACGGCTGAAAGATTTGGGTAAGTTCATGGATACTCCTTCAGAAAAAGCCCGTTTTACCAAAAAAGAGATTTCCCTGATGGAAAAAGAGAGACAGAAATTAGAGAGTTTTTACTGGGGTGTACAGGATATGGCTCAAATTCCTGATGCTGTCTTTATCATTGATACGCATCTTGAGGATTTAGCAGTTCGAGAGGCATTAGCAACGGGTGTCAAGACCGTTGGTATCACCGATACCAATGCTGATCCGACGATTATTGATTATCCAATTCCTGCTAACGATGATGCGGTGGGATCTGTACAATTGATCTTGGGACAGATGATTGATGCGTGGATTGAAGGACGAGGTGCCGCCGCGGCGCAAACGGCTGATGGTAAAGAACAGAGCGAAGGCAAAAAGGTTTCCAAATCAATAAAAGAGGATAAAGAAGAAAAGAAGATTGTCGAGACAGCTCTTGAGATTGATGATAAAGCTGAAAAAACAGTTGACGCAGAGAAAGAGCTCAAAGCAGCAGAGAGTACTTCGGTTAGCGCAAAGAGCAAAGCGGTTAGTGTGAAAAGTAAAACTACTAAGAAAGAAAAGAACGCATAGCGCTAAGCGCTTGGCGCAAGGCGAGATAATATGGTAAACGCAGATATAGAATTACTTAAAAAACTTCGCGTCGAGACAAGTGCAAGTATCGCAGATTGTCGCCGTGCACTTGAGGAGACGGACAACGATTATAAAGCTGCTCTTGAGTGGCTTAAAAAGCGTGGTCTTGAAAAAGCTGAGAAAAAATCAGATCGTGAGACCCATCAGGGATTGGTCGAGGCATATGTGCATAACGGCGGCAAGGTCGGAGCACTTGTCGTGCTTCTGTGTGAGACAGATTTTGTAGCTCGTACTGATGAGTTCAAAAATCTAGCCCGTGAGATCGGTATGCAGGTAGCGTCCATGAATCCTGAATCAGTCGAGGCAGTTCTCAAGCAAGAATATATCAGAGATTCGTCCCACACAATTGAAAGCCTGATCAAAAGCGTCATCGCTAAATTGGGTGAGAATATTAGTCTCAAAGAATTTAAGAGGTTTTCAATTTAAATTATAATTTTCTCCTAACTCCAAATTATACATCTTATAATCTGATATTGACAAGACGAGCAAGGTCTGTTACAACTTATTGTAAATAAGGAGGTGATAGAAGTGAAGAAAAAAGTGAAGTTTCAGATCAAAGAAATTCCTGCTCCCACGTTGGCTTTAAGACAGAATTGTTCCTGTGGGGGGAGTGTGTTGGTAAAAAAAGAACAAAGGGCAAGTAAAAAAATAGTTGGAGATACTAAACTATCATATTAATATAGTGTTTAGTTTGTATTTTGTAGAATTATCTCCAGACTGCCTTATTGGTTTTTATGAAAAAGAGAGAAATAAGATATAAGGTTAGTCCGTGGCTTCATATTTATCCTTCTGGTAACAAGGCTGGTGTCTTGATTGCTGAGGACTTCTTCAATAAAAAAAGCTTCCAGTTTGATGAGAGCGTTTTTCTTTTTACGTTAAATTTTTGTAGTAAACTAAGATCAAAGAATGATATTCTTACTTACTTAAAATCTGAGCATAAAGTCACTCAAAGAGAGGCAAAACTAATCCTAGATCAATTGTTGACAAAAAAGTTAATAAGTGGGGACAATTCACCAAATGTGGAAGCTGAAAGAAAAACAAAATATTGGATAAAATATGGTTGGAATGATGCGCTAAATTTCCATATTGCAATTAAAGATTACCCTTTTCTCGATTATGAAACATTAAAGGCAAAACAAGTTGAGGATGACTTAATGAGAGATTACATGGCTACTAATCCGGTGCCTAGAATATATAAAGAGTATAATAATACAAAAAAAATACCTCTTGAAAAGGAGTTTTCTTCGATGGATGATGTAGACTTGCGTAAATTACTTATAGAAGAGGTTTTTGATTATCGGGCTCAAAAAAAACCATTGACAAAAAAACAAGTTTCAAACTTACTGTTCTATACATTCGGCAAGATGGGAACTGTTGAGTTTACTCCTCAAGGTGAATTCCTTTTAAAAACTAGTCCTTCAGGAGGCGCAAGACATCCTATTGAAGCATATCCAATTATAATTGACTCTGAAGTTAAAAAAGGAGTCTATCATTATTCTGTTAAGAAGAATGCGTTAGAAGAAATATTGCCACAAGTTAATATAGATGAAATAAAAGAGCTAATTTTTGAGTTAAAGACAAATCCTGAGTTTCCAATTAGAATGATAATTCTCTTATCTGCAGTCTTTCCTAGGAGCATGTGGAGATATCGTGAGCCTCGATCATACAGAGTGATACTTCACGATATGGGGCATATATTAGAAACAATGAAGATTGTTTCTAAAGCTTTTGGTTTAAAAACATATTTTGGTCATGGCTTTCAGGATGATAAACTAGAGAAATTCTTAGGCATCAATGGATCAGAAGAATCGATGTTGAAGTTTGCGGTTATAGGATAGAGCGATGAAACACCCAACTAATCAAGATAAAAAAATCGTTCTTAATCCTTTTGTTGTAGGCAATTGGGAAGACGGTTCTTTTGTTCTTATAAATACAATCACTAAGAAAAAATATTCATTTAGTTTTCCTATCTTTGATTTGATGTTCTTTCTAAATCAACAAAATAGATTATCATCTTTAGTAAAAAAGATAAGAAATATCTATGGTATTGATGCTGGGACAAGTAGAGAAATAGTATCAATGTTGCTCGAAAGCGATATTATTCACGAGAGTGAAAAATTAAGGGATAACAATATTTGGTTTGAGCGCAATTGGCGTAATGCTCTCTATTTCCACCTGCTGACGCGTAATTGTGAATTTATGGATATGGGTCAGGAAGGTGAATTTGATGTTAAAACAAATGTATTAAAAAATTACCTAAGTGAATCATCTTTTCCAGCTTTCTATAAGGAATATAATGATAACAACATTCTGTTGCCTAAGCCAAAGATGGACTATGTTTCATCTGGGCAAGTTCTTCTTAACAGGAGAACCTCAAGGAGGTTTGGAGATATTCCAGTTACTTTAGAACAACTTTCAACAATTCTCTACTATACTTGCCAGCCAGCTAAAGCTATAAGAGATTATGCAAATCGTAAGAAAAAAGATAATCCAATGATTCTTGTTTTATCGGCATATACACCTTATGAGATTTATTTTTCTAATAATAACATTGAGGGATTAAAGAAAGGTCTATATCACTATAATATGAACAAACACGAGATAC
>DASZRR010000106.1:0-8537 GCA_035549055.1 Patescibacteria group bacterium
CTATTCAAAAATTAGCCAAGCAAGAAGGCACTAACTACAAAGACCTCTCACTTCAGGATTATACTGAGCTTATAACTTCACCTGTGACACGATTATTTGTAGCGCGCCTATCTAGTTCGCAAATTGTAGGAATGGCGACTCTTGTGGTCTATCGCATCCCTTATGTCCGGAAAGCGTATCTGGAAGATATCGTCGTTGATGAAGCATTTCGAGGTCAAGGAATTGGTACCAGATTGATTGAGACAGTTATTGCTGAGGCGAAGAGAAGCCATGCTTCGTATCTAGACTTTACCTCACGTCCACGAAGGGCAGAGGGCAATAGTCTGTATCAAAAAATGGGTTTTGAAAAGCGAGATTCTCACGTGTATCGTTTGCTTATTGATTATGGAGAAGTCTAAAAAAATAGTTCTTTTTGATATCGATCATACAATTTTTAACACCTCGCTTTACCAGTCACTGTGCTATCTGCAAATTCTCGAAGAGACAAAACTATCAGATGCTGAGGAGTTGGTGAGCTTCTGTCATCGCACCTATAAAATTCTTCGCAAAAAAGGGCCATTTAGGCTTGCTGATTTTATCGATCGACTGTATGAACAATTTCCGATCAAAAATAGCAAGCATGATATTGCTAGAATTTTTGCTGATGAAGCTATCATCGAGCAGGCATTATATGATGATGTTGAGAAAGTATTGCAGATGTTATCAAATGATATCACTCTTCAACTTGGTATTTTTTCAGCAGGGTCGCTTTTACTGCAAAGGGCCAAAATAAAGTCATTACTTTATCTTTTTAAAGAAGAACACATTCATATTAGTGAGGTCGATAAATTGAAAGATATTCCAGTATTTCTTAAGAATCATCCTAATTATAAGATCTTTATAGTTGATGATTTACCCACTGTCTTGCATACTTTTAAGTCGACAGACGCCACAATTACATCTATTCTTATGAAGAGGGGAGATGGCCCCGATAGAGAAAAGATACATAATTTTGTCCCGGATTATACGATTGACTCTTTTGATCAACTCGTGTCAATCGTTACGAAATAGGCGAGCAAAAAACCCTAAGAGCAGGATTCAATCATAATTACGTGAGTTGTCAGTCGTGCTGATATGTCAAGAGAATCTTGCCAAGAAGATAATCGTAAAGTAAACTACTACTAGTAATTAGTTTCCTGCCTCAGATGTGGATATGCAACCGGATAGTCTTTATATTTTTCTTAGCGCGGCTTTTTTTCTCTGGATCATTCGTTCACTTTTTTTCTGGCTGAGTATCTGGCAAAGATATCAGAAAGAAAGATTGCATCGATTAAGAGTTCTTTTTCAGGCTGCAAAAATATTTTTGCTCTCGCCTTTGTCTCTCCTGACCTGGCTTGGTATTTTTTTGGCATTTTTTCTCAACCTCAATGATATACCACTTAATTATCCGCATTATCTCGTGGCAGTAATTGTCAGTATTTTGGCTATTTATACGTTGTGGGAGATAGGAACCAACCGAATACAGCGTCCTATTTTTTCTTTTCAATCGATTAGTATTTTTATTTTGTCTTTTGTGAGCATTATTGTCTTTTTTAGTTTTCCTCTTACTGATAATTACACCTGGCTGTTACTTACCTCTCAGATGAGCGTCATCTTGCTTTCTTTATTCATTTTTTTCTTTACTTTTCCAACTGAGATCTATGGAGATCTTCAGACTCGTCGGGCTTTGCAGAAAATTCCTAAAAAGATAAAAGTATTTTTGCTCGTCGGAGAGGGAAGTGCGTCAATTCTTTTATTCCTCAAACAACTAGTACCACAACGCTCAAGTTTGATTGTTACAGATCTTACGAATCAGCAGAATAACTTAATTAAAATTATTGCTGAGAGTACTTCCCCCTCTACGAAATACCTCTTCATCGGTCAGCAGGAGATGACAATTCAAAATATGTTGCAACTTGATGAGATGCTCCATCTGTCGTATGTTTTTTTGACGCCTGAGAGCTCTTTTCTCAAGCAGTCACAATTAACTAAACTTATCTTAGCTTTGGGAACAAAAAGGCGTCAGCTGATTGTCCCTGCGACGATACGCCACATTCTGAAAGCAAATAATCAGCAAAAAATGTCAGTTGCTTTTTATCAAACCGGTGATGAAGAACAAAACACCGCCTTTACACTTATCCCGGGCAAGCAAAAAAAAGACAGCCTGAGTTTTATTTTGAAAATAGGCACAGATGAGCTGTCGGGCACTATTCCTCTTATTGGTCGTTCTCAGTTTGTGTCTCTGACGCCAGCGGTACTTCTTGCTTTGGCAATTGGGATGACAAAAGAGGCGATCATTCGTCAGCTCACTACTGTCGTTTCACAACCAGGGAATGGCGTCTATCATAAGTTGCGAACGGGCGCTGTCCTGATTGATGCCTCAGCTCTCGATACTCAACCTCTGCTTTTTGACTTATTGCATTATTTGTCTGTCTATCCAAAAGAAAGAGTTGTTGTCTTGGGGCTAGGTACAAATTTTTCTCAGCGGGAAATGAAGGAGATTGCTTCTGAAATAGCCTCTGTTGCCACCGTGGTCTTTATCCTAGGAGATCATTATCAAAAAATTCTCAGAAAAAACCTCAGTGTCGGAAGCGGGAAATGTAAAATAGCAACGGGAGGCAAAAAAGAACTGCAGCAATTTATTGCAGACTATAATCATCATCACGCTGTTCTGCTTTTCTTGGGAGAAAACACTGAGGAAATTGTCAACTCAACACTGCGATCCTATCCAACAATTGCATAGCTGAATTGTACTCTGCCACCCGATGAGAGTATAATAGATGGATGGCATCACTGCTGGGTCTCACGATCCTGTCTTTTTTTATCAGTATTATCCTTCTTGTCCCTTTTATTGACTTTCTCTATCGTGCCAAACTCCGTCGTCAGCATCAAGAAACGCGCGATATGTTTAATGAGCGGACACCTCTTTTTGATAAATTCAACAAATGGAAAGTTGGAACGCCTGTTGGGGGAGGAATACTCATTATTATCATTACGACTGTCATCACGCTCTGGTCGTATGGGATTCTTGCGGTAGCAGTCAAAGGTTGGGAGTTATTTGTCATCCTTTTCTCATTTATTGGTTTTGGACTGTTGGGCTTTTATGATGATTGGAAAAAGATTGTTGGTGCTGATAAGAAAGGAAGTTTTTTTGGTCTCCGATTCCGCCATAAATTTATTATTCAGTGGATACTCGCATTTATCATTGCCTCTGTTTTTTACTTTGAACTTGGTTATTCTTTCCTTTTCATTCATGGGGTCGGTCTCATCGGAATTGGTGCACTTTTTATCCCCTTTGCGGCTTTTGTCATTGTCTCATTTGTCAATGCAGTGAATATCACTGACGGGCTCGATGGTCTTGCTTCAGGTTTGGTAGTCATCTGTCTGGTCGGATTTTTGGCGATCAACTCTCAGCAGATTGATCGTTCGCTAGGAGTATTTATCTCGGTTCTTTTGGGTTCGGTTATGGCTTTTCTTTATTTCAATATTTATAAGGCGAGAATATGGGTGGGAGATGTCGGGGCGTTGTCAATGGGAGCAGCTTTGGCGGTCATTGGACTTCTGACAGGTAAGACACTTACGTTGGCAGTGATCGGTGGCGTATTTATTATTGAGATTGCTTCGTCGCTGCTGCAGATATTGAGCAAAAAATATTTCAAACGTAAATTATTTCCTGTTGCTCCTTTTCATCTCTACCTTCAGCAACGAGGCTGGGAGGAACCCAAGATTGTCATGCGCGCGTGGCTAATCGGAATTTTCTTTGCCGTCTTGGGAGTGTATTTAGGTCTTGTGACCTGACCCCTTTCACAGAGCTACTCATTTTCGTTACAATAAATAATATTCCTCATGAAAAGAGTTGATTTGGTTTTACTGTGCAGCGTCGTTTTCCTGACAATCTTTGGACTGTTTATGATCTATGATGCCTCTTCGGTTATCGCATTTCGTGATTTTGGTGATAAGTATCATTACATTAAGGAGCAATGCGTGAATGCGGTTCTCGGGCTTATCGCTATGGGCTTTTTCACGTTTTTTGATTACAAAAAGTTTTATCAGTTGTCTATTGGCATTCTTCTGGCGGCTGTTGTGATGTTGATTGCTGTTTTTCTTCCGGGAATTGGGATCTATGCGCTCGGGGCGCATCGCTGGATTAATTTAGGTGTTACTGTTTTACAGCCGGCCGAGTTCATCAAACTCAGTTTGGCTATTTATTTGGCGGCTTGGTTTTCGACCAAAGAAAGGGGGAGATTACCCGCTTTTGCTCTCTTGATAGGTTTTGTTTTACTCCTCGTCATGCTTCAACCAGACATGGGTACTGCGTCAATTATCCTGTTTGAGGCTGTTGTGTTGTATTTCTTATCCGGGGCAAATATTTTGCAATTTGTACTGATGGTGCCAGTCCTCGGATTTGGAGGACTCATCCTTATTTTGTTAGCTCCGTATCGTCTGGCTCGTTTGACGTCCTTTATGAATGTGGGGAGCAATCTAGAGGGCTCCTCCTATCATGTCAAGCAAGTCCTCATTGCTTTGGGTTCTGGTGGTCTTTTCGGCGTAGGTGCTGGTAATTCTCTGCAAAAATTTGCTTATTTGCCAGAAAACGTAACGGACTCAATTTTTGCTATTATAGCTGAGGAGTTTGGTTTTTTTGGTGCTTTGGGATTGGTTGCCCTTTTTGCTATTGTGATGTGGAGAGGCTTTATCATTGCGGCTCGGGCGAAAGATAACTTTGGCAGACTACTGGCTGCGGGAATTATTTGTTTTTTAGGTATCCAGGCTGTGATCAATCTTGCTTCGATGACAGCATTGATGCCTTTGACAGGAGTCCCTTTGCCATTTATCTCGTATGGAGGGTCAGCTCTGATTGTCGACTTAGGCGCGACAGGAATTTTACTTAATATTTCCCGTCAGGGACATCATGTATGAAAATAATAATAGTTGGTGGTCATTTATCGCCTGCATTAGCAGTCATAGACGAACTTCCTCATAAGATCGAGCCTGTCTTTATCGGAAGAAGGTATGCGCTTGAGGGACAGAAAGTTGAGTCCCTGGAATATAGAGAAATTCTCAAGCGAAAGATTCGTTTTCTCCCTCTTACAACAGCCCGGATGCAGCGAAAAGTTACTTTGCATACTGTTCCTTCGTTAGCCAAAATGCCGTTAGGTTTTTATCAATCATTACGCTATCTCAAACAAGAAAAACCTGACGCAGTGCTTGCTTTTGGAGGCTATTTATCTGTCCCTGTCGGGTTTGCTGCTAGGATGCTTGGGATTCCGCTTGTTATCCATGAGCAGACACTTGAAGCAGGGCTGGCGAATAAAATGCTTGCTGGTATAGCGAGTAAAATTTGTATCTCCTGGGATGTGTCACGTAACAACTTCCCCCTGGACAAGATAGTTGTGACGGGCAACCCATTAAAAAAGTTCTCAAATGCTTCCTTTGCGTATCCGTTCAGCTCGAGTGATAGCAGACTTCCTTTGTTATATATAACAGGTGGCAGTACTGGTTCGCATGCAATCAACGCAGTAGTTAAGGACTGTCTTCCAGAACTCCTCACAGAGTTTCGTATCATTCATCAGACCGGGGAGAGTAAGGAGTACCAGGACTTTTCTCATCTCCAAGAAATTGTCGCTCAGTTAGATAAAGCATTGCAGAAACGCTATATCATGGAAAAGTTTATCCCTCCGACCCAAGTGGGACCGATCATGCATGAAGCTTCTCTTGTCTTGAGTCGAGCAGGGATGAACACCCTGACAGAGCTTATCTATTTTGGCAAGCCATCGCTGCTTGTTCCACTCATGTATGGTCAACGTAATGAGCAGCGTAACAACGCGCTATTCTTGCAGAAAATCGGCCTGGCAGAAGTACTCGAACAAAAAGATCTCACAGTAGCGAATCTGGTAGGTGCGCTGAGAAAAATTCAGATTCATCGTGAAGACTATACCAAACATGCTAAATCTGCTCGTGCGTTACTCCATCCAGACGCAGCAAAGCGGATTATTCAAACAGTGATCTATGTGGTCGAGAAAAAGAGTTCTTAAAAAAGATCAAAAAAAACTTGCCAAAAAACGTATTCTTTTTATCAGCTGCCTCTCCGGATTCATTGGGGTTTGTTTGATTGGTGTTGGATACATCGTCTTAGTACATGAACCTGAGTTCACCAGCCCATTACCATTTATCAAAGCTACTCTGGGAGCAAATGATGATCAGACAAAGCAAATCCAGACATTTCTTCATGAGCACATGATCGATGTGGAGAAAATACAGACGCTTAGTCCGACTATCTATCAGATCACGACAACTGATGGAGGAGTAATCCTTCTGACTAGCGCCAAAAGCCTTTCTGACCAATTGTCCTCTTTACAAAGAATTACTTCTAGCCTTACAATGGAAGGTAAGAAGTTTGTTAGGCTTGATTTGCGCTTTGCCAAGCCTATTATTGTATTGCAATGAAGAATAACACAACTGAGGGTAGAATCGTCGTTGGTATAGACGTTGGTACCTATAAAATTGTCACCCTAATTGCCAAGGTAGATGAGTACGTTAATATTCTTGGTGTCTCAGAAGTCAAATCGGGCGGTATTCGTAAAGGTCAGGTTGTCGATATCGAAGAAGCAGTGCACGCGATCAACTCTTCAATTGAGTCCGCAGAGCGAATGGCCGGCTACTCAGTCTCCCGCGTCTTTGCGTCAATTGGCGGTAATCAGATCGACAGCCAGAATTCACGTGGAGTTGTCGCTGTCTCCACACCTCAAGGGGAGATCAGCGCTAACGATCTGAGTCGGGTAATTGATGCTGCCAAGGCTATTTCCCTTCCTTCCACGCGTGAGATCATCCACGTTTTGCCGCGAAATTATATTGTGGATGGACAGGAGGGCATCAAAGACCCGATCGGTATGTCTGGTGTGCGGCTGGAAGTAGACACCCATATCATTACAGCCAATAGTATCGCTGTGCGGAATTTAGACAAAGCTTTTTCAGAAGTTGGAGTTGATGTGACATCCTTTGTCTTCAATGGCTATGCTAGCTCTCTCTCAGTTCTTTCCGATACTGAGCGCGAACTGGGAGTAGTGTTGGTTGATATCGGAGCTGGGACGACTGATATCTCAATCTACACAGAAGGATCGGTAGCATACTCTGCAGTTCTTGCAATCGGAGCGCGTCATATTACCAATGATCTGGCGATTGGTCTTCGTATTTCTCTTGAAAGCGCTGAAAAAATCAAACTTTTCCTGTCTCAGCAAAGTCAGCGTCGTATCCTTCGCCCTGATGATGACGAAAAGGCTAAAGAACCAAAGCCAAGCGATGAGATCGATCTCTCCTCTCTTAATTTGCCTGAGGAAGTACGTAAAGTTTCGTATAAAACACTTGTTGATGGTATTATCCGACCCAGGATGAACGAAATTTTTACCATGGTCGGAATCGAGATCAAAAAAAGTGGTTACGGAGGGCAGACTCCTGCTGGACTTGTCATCACTGGAGGAGGCGCAATGACTGTGGGGATCAAAGATGCGGCCAAAAGGATGTTGGCGATGCCTGTCCGAGTTGGGATGCCAACTGATCTTAAGGGAATTGTCGATGAAGTACAAAATCCTGCTTATGCGAGCGCTGTGGGTCTTCTTCTCTATGGAGCCAAAAATGATGGGGGAAGTTCTTCAAGTGGTTTTGGCTTCTCGATGCCTAAAATGCCTGGAGGATCAAACAAATTCATCAAGAAATTGATAGACTTTATTTCCTCATTCATCCCCTAATACTCTCTTGCTTGCAAATACACTATCCATCTGTTAGGATTTACAAAACGTATGCTAATACGTCCTCAGACATCAAATTTCGCAAAAATTAGAGTAATCGGTGTTGGCGGTGGTGGCGGGAACGCCGTCTCCTCAATGATCAACCACAATAATATTCAGGGAGTTGATTTTGTGGCGATCAACACTGATGCTCAAGCTCTGCTTCGTAATCCGGCTATGACCAAAGTTCAGATTGGAGAGAATCTGACCAAGGGCCTGGGTAGTGGCGGCGATCCTGAGATAGGCCGTCAGGCAGCTGAGGAGTCAGCTGAGAAAATCAAAGACATGCTTGAGGGCTCGGATATGGTTTTTCTCACGGCAGGCATGGGTGGAGGATCTGGTACTGGCGCGAGTTCGATCATCGCCAAAATCGCCAAAGAAGTTGGCGCGTTGACTGTGGCTGTTGTGACCAAGCCATTTTCTTTTGAAGGAACGCGTCGGATGGTCGCCGCTGAGGAGGGAATTGAAAATATCAAAGACAAAGTCGATACGCTCATTGTCATCCCCAACCAACGCATTATGGATGTCGTCGATCGCAAGCTTTCTTTACTTGAAGCTTTTAAAGTTGCAGATTCTGTTTTGTCACAAGGTGTTCAGGGTATCTCAGAAATTATCACGCTGCCTGGACTCATCAACGTTGACTTTGCTGACGTGCGAACGATCATGTCCAACGCCGGCTCTGCTCTGATGGGTATAGGCACAGGAATTGGCGAAAATCGTGCTCAGGCTGCCGCA
>DASZRR010000107.1:0-4581 GCA_035549055.1 Patescibacteria group bacterium
GATCTGGCGTACCAGGGTTATCAGGGGGAGGAGAAAATTAGCCTGGCAGGGCAGAACAAAGATGTGGCGATCACTATGAATGTCCAGCTGACTGCCAGTCCGATCGCGATGCTTTCTTGGTGGTTGGTGGGTGCGTTGGGAGTAGTAGTTGTCGCTTTGAGTATTTTCATCTTTTTTCTTCTGCGCAAGCGCCGCCGTCACCAAGGCTTCAAAGAAAATATGATATAATCAGTTCAAGAGCTCCTTCATTATCCACGTATCGTTCTCCGATCGGGATGGAGGTAGTACCTATTTATGAGTGAAGACGAAAACAATCTAAAAGAGGGCTCTGTAATTGCAGAAGGGCAAAAAGCTGTATCTTCAGCAGTTGACACAGTTGGGAAAAATGCCGAATTTGAAGTTCCTCAAGAAGATCTTTTATTGATACGACGGATTTTGGGTCTTTCTTTGCGTAGTAAGTCGCTAGCTGAAGAATATGATGTCAAAGATAAAGGCATTGATGTGCCTGGAGCGGGTGGTGGGACAGAAATGAGCAAATATGCTAAGCTTCAATTCAAAAAAGAGGGAGAAATTTTTGTTCCTGATATTCTTCCACTCGGCTCTCTCCATGAGAGTATTTCTGGTGATTATCCTGATTATGACTATGATCTTGATTTCAGAACGAGGACTAAAGAGGATGAGATTGCAGAAGGGTGGTTTGCTCTATCAAAGCGTCATACAGCTCCTAAGTCCTCTCCTAATTTTCCAAGGATCTTTGACTACCCACTAGGATCTTTGTTGATCAACGGTTATGCAATTCCATGGAGCGATCAAGACAGCGTATATGCGCGTCTCAATACCCGTTTTGACACTGGCGATCCACGAAATCCAGGGTTTTTAAGCTTTGGGTATAACAATGGTCCGTTCACAAAATTAAAGAAAACTTTATCTCTGGGCAGTGAGCCATCTTATCCGACAGACTCTTCTGACTATTATCAAGCTGCGAATGGTTTGCTCGATCTTGCAGAAAGCGTCATTGGAGCTACTGAAAGTATTCTTAGGAAATAGATCTTTTATGAGGAATGCTGGATAATCCATGGTGCGTACGGTGATCCTCAGGAGAATTAGGTTGTGCTGCATGAACGCATAAAGTCTCTCTAAAATTTTTTTCATTCTTGGTGGTAAAATAGGGGAATGAAGAAGTTTGTCAGCCTCATTGTCATAACGTTTGCGCTCAGTTTGTTTGTTTTCCCTCTTCGGGTCTCCGCACAAGAGACGATCAATTCTTTTCATGTCGACATGACAGCTTTGAAAAATGGCGATCTGCAGGTCTCAGAAAAAATTGATTACGACTTTGGCAGCGCGGAGAGGCATGGGATCTATCGCTATATTCCACTCGTCTCCAAAGTTGGCGATCTCTATCGTACGATCGATATCACTTTTACCAACGTTCTCCAGGATGGCCAGCATGTCAGTTATGGCGTTGGCAGGAGTGGACAGCAGGAACAGCTGAAGATCGGTACTGCCAGCAAGACGATTACGGGGGCGCATAGTTATGAGATTGACTATACTGTCAGTAATGGCATCGGGAGCAACTATGCAGATCACGACGAGATCTACTGGAATGTGACAGGCAATGGCTGGCAAGTCCCGATTGCGAGTGCGTCCTATACATTGACCACTGATGTGGGCGTTCCGATCCAAAAAGCTGTCTGTTATACAGGGGAGTCTGGCTCCACAGCGAGTAACTGTCAGGTGTCGATCTCATCTGATGCTAAGAGTTTAGACGTCACGGCGACTTCACCATTGGGTGAGTACGAAGGACTGACAGTTGTGGCGGCTTTTCCTGTGGGGACGTTTCCTAAAAGTGTCTTGCAGTCAGCCCCGCCTGTCCAGCCAGGACTCGTGATATTTTTGATCATCGTGGGTATTGTTTGGGTTTTATTAAACCTTGGCCTCGCGCCGTACTTAGTCTTTTGGTACATAAGAAAAAGAGACAAGAAAAAATTCGGGCCGCCTATGGTGAATTTCGATCTGCCGAAGGCCCCAGATGGTACTCGGATTAGCCCTTCAGAGGCGGGCACGATTGACAACACACGGCTTGAGCGGGACGATATCGTGGCGACGATTTATGATTTGGCGATTCGCAAATACCTCCAGATCACGGGCACGATCAGAAAAGGTGTGTTGGGGATGGGCGAGAGACAGGATTTCACCCTGACTCGTCTCAAAGATAACGGAGGACTCAATGAATTTGAACGTTATCTCATGGAGCGGTTATTTGGTGGAAAGACGACCACGACTCTAGAAGATGCCAAGCTTACGTATACGACTTTTAGTACGCTTGAGAAGACCAATTTTACTTCCCTCATCAGTCGGGGTTTTTATACCAAAGATCCCAAAAACCAGAAGTCTTTCTGCCTCATCATGGGGTTGATCGCGCTTTTTACCGGTTCGATTATCCTCGGGCCAGTGTTATTGTTCCTCGCGCGCAAACTCAATGGGAGAACTGAGCTTGGGGATGAGATGGATTGGAAGTTGGATGGTTTGAAAATATTTTTGAAAGCGACCAAGCGGTATGATGTCTGGCAGACCAAAAACTTTATTTTCATTGAGTCGATGATCCCGTACGCGATGGCACTTGGAGTGATTGAGCAGTATATGAAAGAGCTTCAGATACTCAATCCTGATTACAAACCATCGTGGTATACAGGCTACGGTACCTTTTATGCGATGTATCCAGCCTTTACATCCAGTGCCAGTAGTAACGTCACGACCAGTGCACCATCCACCTCATCCGGATTCTCCGGCGGATTCTCAGGTGGCGGTGGTGGAGGAGGCGGGGGAGGTTCGTGGTAGATTATAAGAGGATGAAAAAGTTACTGATACTTCAAAGCGGATTGTTACTTGTCGGTACTGTATTCTCATGGTACACAGTCACCAATGACTATCTTCGTTTTCTCACCATTCATGGGACAAATCCTCTGCTTACTCCGTGTTTTTATGGAGCGATAGGATTTTTTGTGGCATTTTTATTCTCGCTTCACATTTATCTCAGTAGTGAAGAGAAGAGAAAAAAGCACCAGAAGTATCTGATGTTTTTTCTCATCGGCGGGACGATTTTCGGGTGGAGTAATTTCGCTCTGGAATTTTGTAAATTTTATTTTTTACATAATCCCACGAGCTGCTCGGGGACGAGCACGTCCTCACCATTTCTCACGGCATGCTTCTATGGCTCAGTGATCTATCTTCTCTCATTGACAGCCTCGATCATCACGTACCGCAAAACCAATCCACACAGTTTTAAAAAGTAATTTACTCAATAGGGATTTTTAATATCCCAGCTTCCCAAATCCTCCCATTGAGCGTATAATGCATGGCTATGGGTAATGAACGCCGCGAAATTCCGACAGGATTTTTTTGGAAGAAGTGTCCTGGTGCAGATATGCTCGTCCCGATGCCTGATACATGGTTTTTTATCCCTTCACCTGTTTCTGGCACCTTTGCCTATGGATTTGCGCCAGAGAGAACTCCTAACAAATATGGTTTTTTAGATACAGCCCTCTCAATTAACGTCATGCCCAAGCTGCAAAAGCAAATGAATATGTCTCCTGAAGATCTGGCACGAAGGTCACTTGTCGAAAATCCAGCGACTGTCCCACTTGGAGAAATAGAAGTTAGTGAAAGTGCCCATTTTGTCACGGCTCGAGGGAGATTCACGGCTCCAGCGCTGAAATTGGCTGGGATGGATGTCCCCCCTCAGTGGTATAACGCAGATCACACAGTCAATAAGGATACAGGGACTTTTTATATGTTTACATTCAACACACCTCTTGATCAAAAGGAAGAGTATGAAGAGATTTCCGAAGTAATGGTCGGACAAAGAGTACTCAATAGAAATTTCTAGTCTAAAAAATATTTTTATACTATAGATGCCAGCCATTTCAATAAAAAAGCAGGATATACAGAATTTCTACTACTTTTTAAGCGAATAAAATCCCTCTAGCTCTTTTTTTGAAGATGGAGATATAAGTAATCCCAACTTCTAAAATTTCTTAATCGGGGGTATACTATGGTTCAGTCACCTATGCCGGTCAAGAAGCAGAGAGACAAAGTATATGCTTTTATCGATAGCCAGAACCTCAATCTTGGAGTGCGTTCACAAGGTTGGCGACTTGATTTCGCGCGTTTTCGTGTCTATCTGGCTGATAAATACAAAGTCGAAAAAGCTTTTTTGTTCATTGGCTTTCTCCCTAAAAATCGGGAACTTTACTCATCCTTGACTAAGGCTGGCTATGTTCTTATTTATAAGCCAGTGGTAGAGCCAAAAGGGCGTGCTAAGGCAAAAGGTAATGTCGATGCAGAACTGGTCTTGCATGCAATGATAGAATTTCCTCATTACAAAAAAGCTGTTATTGTGAGTGGAGATGGTGATTTCCATTGTTTGGTCGAATATCTAGAAAAGAGGAGAAAACTCGCCAGAATTATCGTGCCGAATCGCAAATATTCTTCCCTCCTAAGAAAGTTTAGGAAAGAAATTGTTCATATAGGAGATTTTAGAGGAAAAGTTCAAAAAAATGAGAGGGATTAACCTTCGGACTA
>DASZRR010000108.1:0-10637 GCA_035549055.1 Patescibacteria group bacterium
CTTAGTCTCGTTTCACTGCTCTTTCTCGCTGTGCCGCTCACTGCGGGAGCTCAGGCGACGCCAACTGCCAATCAGCTCGTCCTCATCCTCGGGGGTGGGGAAAATATCGTCGGAATGGACAACTACATCAATCTGACCAAGGTCGCAAACGCCTGCCAGCCGACCTGCGAGATCGGGCGGGAAGTCGTCTACTACGTCGACCCGTACAACCAGGTCGATCAGAGCGCGGCGATGATTGTTACTTTCGACCGAACCATCGGTCTGACTATCCCTGAGGGGATGTCTGCTAGTGCGTTTAAGGCAGATGGTACAAACGTCATCGTTCCGCTCAACTCGACGGATCGTCAGCTCCAGGGACACGATTGGGTTGCAGCGGTCCTCTTCAACGGCGATCTTCCGGTCAACCAGCCAGTTCGAATCTTCAACATCGTCGACGGACGCTGCAGCGGCTACAACTGTCTGTTGCCGCAGTTTGACGGTCTCACCATCTACTCCCCCCTGGCGGCCGCCCACTGTGGATCAGCGAAGATCCCCGGCGGTACGGTCATCGTCTACCAGAAGCAAGACGAGCCCAAGACGTGGGCAGTTCGCGGCGGTCCGTACGACTTACCCGTTCTATGCGAGCGACTCTGGGTTTTCACCCCGACTCGCTCTACAACCACAGCTTGATATGAGGAGCGGGCGGTTCGCCGGAAGGCGGACCGCACCGCGAACAACAAAATACGAAGAAAGAAGTTTTCTTTCAGTTCTTGAAATTCTCAAGAAAGGGAGGAGAGGCTTGCTCTTCAAAGTCTGAATAGGGCGCCTATTTGCCAACCAACACCTTTCATGTCTATAATAACCTCGTGATTCAGTGTACCTTTGAAGACAACTCAAAAGCCTATCTCAGACACGTCGTTGTCGATACTCTGGTTTTGCACAACGACCAAATTCTCCTGGTCAAAAGAGCGCCACGCCTTCTGGAAGGTGGAAAATGGGGACTCGTTGGAGGTTATGTAGAGCAGAAAGAGACACTCCCTGAGGCAGTAGCACGTGAAGTTAAGGAAGAGACAGGGTATACTTTGAGCCACATCTCTCTTCTGGCCGTGAATGCCAATCCCCGACGCCCTCATGAAGATCGGCAAAATATCTCCTTTATTTTTACTGCAGACGCAGAGGACAAAAAAGGCGAGTCAGATGATGAGGTGACACAGGAGAAATGGTTTGCTTTGGATTCACTCCCTCCTCAGGATGAAATAGCATTTGATCATTATCCAGATATCGAGTTATATCTTCAGCAGAAAAATAATCCTCAACATCTACCAATTGTTATTTATACAAGATAAATCGATTTTTCTCCTCTTGATTTCTCAAAAGTCATTTGTGTATAGTAGGTATCTATGGACGAGGATCAAAAAGTTCAGGATGCTGAGATTGTCGCAAACGACACAGAAGCGACGTTGAGTCAGGATTTCCCGGGAGTTGAGGATGTCCCGACCAGTAGTATAGTCAAGGATTCCAATGCCACAGGTGATGCAGCCGTTCTTCTCAATCTTGAAGAAATGATCAAGAACTATATTGAGAGTCTGGATAAGCTCCGTCTGGAAAAGAAAAAAATTGCTGAGATGCTAGAGGATAGTTTTGTCAATAATCCTGTATATCGCGAGAATGCTGAAAAAGCCAAAGAAGCTCTCAAGGTCAAGAATACGACCCGTCAGCAGATTGCCAGCCAGCCATCCGTTATCGCACTCTCACAAAAAGTCAAAGGGCTAAATGCAGATATCAAAGAGCGTCAGGTGGCGCTATCTGATTATTTACTAGAGTATCAACGCCTCAGTGGTGCCAATGAAATTGAAGATAGTGAGGGGCAGATCAGGGAAATCATCAATTCTGCCAAGTTGATTAAAAGAACTGCTAAAAAATAGTCTTCTGAATTTATTCTGCATCTATGTTTTAAGGATTTTTTCAAAAAATCCTTATATATTTCTTACTAGATTCTAAGAATGATCTTATTCTTGAGTCCTATGATCTGTGTCATATGCATCAGGTAAGTTATAGAGTAGTATTTGGTCTTGAGAGGAGGTGAATGAAATGGCAGGTATGAAAGGAAAATCGCGTCGAGGTTTTGCTTCAATGTCCAGTGACAAGCAGCGAAGTATTGCTAGTAAGGGTGGCCGTGCGGCCCATGCCAAAGGTACAGCGCATGAGTTCACTAGTACTGAAGCACGTGCAGCTGGACGCAAAGGAGGAATCGCTCGTCAAAAAAAGAACAAATAATTCTCATATATTTACGAGTACTGCCTAAAAATGACTGTTATGATACAGCCTTTTTAGGCAGTTTGCGTATTGTTATTCTAAAGAGTGTAAGAGAATGTTAAGAAATAGTTAGAGATGGGCAAAAAAGCTTGCAATGCTGGCATATTTTGTTACTATTCATCTGTGTCTGATAATGTTTTAGCCCAAATTAATACTTCTGCTTTGAAATTTCTTTCTCCGCTTACGACCGAGGAAACCTTCAAAATCGTAGTCTCTGAGGCAGAAAAGATAATGGGGGGTGAATACGGTACGATTGTTTTGGAAGAGAGGGGAGAATTGCATCGAGTGTATGCGGATGCTGATTTTTTTGCTACATTCCAGCCAAAAAAACGTGGACTAACCTACACAACGCTGGAACAAAACCAGCCTCGAATTTTAGACGTAGCTCAAGAAAAAAACCTCCATAAAAAAATTCTTGAACAAGGCATTAAGACAATCATTCATATTCCTCTTTCATACAAAGAAAAACGTATTGGCGTTTTGAGTATCCATACCAAGAATAGCCTTCATGTCTCAGATAATGATATGCATCTGTATAGCCTCTATGGTGCATTGGCGAGTATGGCTATTCGTAAGACTCAACTTTACGCTGAAACAAAGAATGCCCTTGAGACCCGGGATCTTTTTATCTCGCTTGCGTCGCATGAATTACGTACTCCCTTGACATCTCTAAATGGTTATATTCATCTATTGCAGAATAAACTTACCAAAACAAACAGTATTGAAAAAAAATGGATAGATGAACTAGCAAAGGAAAGTAGTAGGTTGACTAACTTGATCAAGGAGTTATTGGAAATAAATCAAGTCAAACAGGGGCAACTTCATTACGATCTTAGGGAATATGAGTTGGTTGATATTATCAGTAACGCAATTGCTCGATATCGTTTCATTAATGCTGAGCGAGTAATCAAATTTGAGGTGAGTGAGAAAAGTCTCCATGTCAAGGTTATTGGTGATGATGCCAAACTTCTTCAATTGATTACTGCTCTTCTTAATAATGCGGATAAATTTTCACTTATCCAATTCCCTATCATTGTTAGATTGCGTACAACTACCAAACAACTGATAATTGAGATTGAGGACAAAGGGTATGGTATTGCGCGTCAAGACCTTGCGCATGTCTTTGAGGGATTCTATAAAGGTGAAAATTATTATACGCAGGGATTGGGCGTTGGTTTACTACTTGCAAAATATATTGTCCAATTCCATCATGGAACAATTGGTCTTATTTCTAAAAAAAACAAGGGAACATTGGCTCGTGTCATTCTGCCTCGCGCAAAATAATAGAGGATTGTTGAAAGAGAATTATTAGTGGTTAAGTTTTGCTAAATGCCATTGAGGTCTTAAGCGATGAGCTGGTGCTTAGAATGACATTCATCAACTTCATTGTCCGATTGAGTGCTTCTTGTAAAACTATAATTTCTTCTGATTTGGCTTGGATGACGATATGAAATGTTCCCCTGGGATCGCGGATCCAGTTCCAGTCAGTTCTGCCTTCATACTCTGCCTGATCAAGACCGTTTTCCAATTTGATCATACAAAGATACTCAAGGAGTATATGCTCAAAAAGATGACCTAATTCAGTCTGAGTAACTTCTTGAGCAAAAGGCACGTGATCATCGTTATAGCAAGTACAACGAAAAATACTAGGCAAATAAAGTTTTAAGAGTTCATAAGTCATAGGAAAATCAGCGGTTGAAATTTGCGGGATGAGCAGGCACATAGTGATGTCGGTCCACTTTCTATGATAATCAATAGAAAGTGTATACAAATTTTCGGCAGCAAGTCTTTGAATGGGTACAGGCAGAGTTGATAATCTCGGCATAAAAAAATAAAGCCTTTTTTATGATAAGGAGATGCAAAGCTATGTGTCAAGCTGAGCGGGAGATAGTAAGTATTTAGTATTATGTATCAAGTATAGATAAGGTATTTGGTTATACATGATACCGTATACCAAATACATAATGCTATTCCTTGATCACGTAGCCAAAGCCACGTACTGAGTGGAGGAGTTTTTTGTCAAAGCCGGCGTCAATTTTTTTCCTCAGATATCCCATATAGACATCGACAACTCTGGTCTCAATGTCACTTGAATAGAGCCAGATCCGGTTAAGAATCATCTCGCGAGTCAGAATACGGCCTTTGTTGTTCATCAGATACTGCAGTAATTTAAATTCCTGGGGGGTGAGTTGGATTAATTTACCATCTCTTTTTACTTCAAGCGTTTTGCTGTCAAGTGTCAGATCGGCTACTTTGAGAATTGATTCAGCTCCTCCATCCTGGCGACGAAGCCTTGCTTTGATGCGGGCGAGGAACTCGTCTGCTACGAAGGGTTTGGTCATGTAGTCGTCAGCTCCTAAATTAAGACCTTGAACAATGTCATTCACGCTGTCTTTGGCGGTGAGGATCATGACGGGGAGTTCTGGATATTTCTTGCGGATTTCACTGCAGACTGCCTCTCCACTCATATTGGGCAGCCCAAGATCTAAAATGACGAGATCAGGCTGAGAAGAGGCGATCATGTCCAGAGCCACTATGCCATCTTCGGCGATTTTGGCAGAGTAAGCATTATCAAGGAGGAGTTCTCTGAGGTATTTTTGAAGCCCTTTATCATCTTCTACAACGAGGATCGTGTGTACCATAATAGGTGGAGTATACCAAGCTTCTTACAAAAGCTCAATCGTTTCAGATATTTTCTAACTGAGTTCTTACAAAAGATCGAGATAAGCTTCTGGTGTTATAATCACGCTTAGTATGCGTCTGCTGCCATCGAAGCCTGACAAAAAATTTCTTGCTCATTTTTTGATCGCGTCTTTTATCCTCAGTTTTGTGCTCCTCATTGGCTTTCATCTCATCCCCAATCCACTGATTTCGCCTTTGCAACTCATCCCTGATGACACGCTGACATCGCTTTTGCCGCATCTGAGGCAACACCCCAATACGTTTTACCTACACCAAGCAAGTAATAGCGCGAGACCTCTCTTTATTCCGCCTAAAGATGTTGAGGCAAAGGCCTATCTGGTCATAGATCTTACTTCAGGGGAGATTGTGGGAGAGCATAATGCCGATTCACCTTTAGCAATAGCCTCACTCACCAAAATCATGTCTGCAGTAGTGACGCTGGATTTGGCATCACCAGAAGAACAATTTAAAGTTACGCCGCGAGCTGCTGCCCAAATCCCGACCAAAATTGGTGTTGTGGCAGGAGAGACCATGACAGTACATGAGCTGCTCGAAGCGAGTCTCATGACCTCAGCCAATGACGCTATTGAGGTTCTTCGAGATGGAATTGATGCCAAATATGCAGATCCGGGACTTTTTGTGCGAGCGATGAACAAAAAAGCAGAGATTCTCGGTCTGACTCACACTCATTTTGATAATCCGCAGGGTTTTGATAGTCTGACTCATTATAGTAGTGCGCATGATTTGGCCATCTTGACTCATTATGCTCTCACAACGTATCCACTTATCTCACAAATAGTTAAGCAAGACTATATTTTCTTGCCAAAAAACAGTCTTCACAAGCAGTTTGATCTTTATAACTGGAATGGATTGCTGGATGTCTATCCTGGAGTGATCGGAGTCAAGATTGGAAATACTGATGATGCGGAGACTACTACAATTGTAGCTGCTCAGAGAGATGACGAGACACTTTTGGTCGTCGTCTTAGGCGCTCCTGGTATATATGAAAGAGACGAATGGGCAGCTGAATTATTGGATGCTGGGTTCAGTGCGACGCGTGGTCTGCCTCCTGTCAACATAACCAGTGCCCAACTGAAAGCAAAATACGCCACCTGGAAATACTGGCAATAAGCAGTGTTAACAGGTACAATCAGCATGATGAAAATTTTACTCGTTGAGGATGATAACGCCATTGCGGAGGTAGTTACATTAATTTTGGAAGGAGAGGGACACACGGTAGTTAAAATACTGGATGAGAAGCGTATCCTTACCCACGTTCGTGCCTCTCCTCCCGATCTTATTCTTATGGATTTATCCTTGGGCGGTAAAAATGGTGAGCTTCTCATTAAGAAGCTGAAGAATAATTCTCAGACTCAACTACTACCAGTGATTATTACTTCAGCGAGTCATGATGGCGCTGCCGCTGTTAAAAGGACAGGAGCGGATGGGTTTTTACTCAAGCCATTTGAAATAGAGCAATTGTTCAAAGTAGTGCAGAAGTACCAAAAATGAGGCTAAATCCTGTTGTCTTTTCAGGCCTTGACATCTAGCAGATCGTATGATAGAGTGCTAAAACAATGGAAAAAGTAGTCCCAGTAATCCCAATTAGAGATGGCATAATTTTCCCCAATACCGACTCCGTTTTGACTTTCGGCAGGCCCAAGAGTCTGGCAGCTCTTGAATCGTCTTTTGAACATGAGAGAGTTGTTTGTTTTGTCCTCAAGAAAAGTTCTCGCGTCAATGATCCTGAGCCATCAGATCTTTTTGAAGTAGGTACGCTTTCACGTATTGAACGCATGATTAGAGCAGACGGTGAGATCAATGCACAAGTTCGCGGTCTCAATCGTGTCAAAATCCTTTCTTATGAAAGACAAGATAATTTCCTTGTGGCGCGGGTTGTCGAGATTGAGGAAGAAGTTGAGAATAATGCCGAGATTACGGCCCTATGCAACCATCTGACCAATGAATTCCGCCGGGCTATGAATTTTGGCAAATCAGCTGATTTTTTAGTTTTCATGAATATCATGTCTGAAAATTCTCCTTCAGAATTGTCAGATTTAGTTGCTTCAGCTCTGGATCTCAAGCCGCAAGAACGTCAGGAGCTGTTGGAGATGACCAACGTCAAAGAACGTCTCCAAAAGTTAGTTGACCTTCTTGCCAAAGAGATTAGAGTTTTGGAGCTTGAGCGTCGAATTGCCAGTAAGACGCAGGAAAGGTTTGAAAAAGGCGCTAGGGAGGCGATCCTGCGCGAGAGGCTGAAGACGATTGAAAAAGAACTTGGCGAGGAAGAAGGCGGCAGTGAGATCAAAGAACTCCTGCAAAAAATTAAAGAAGCCAAGATGCCATCAGACGTTGAGGATAAAGCCAAAAAAGAAGTCAAGAAATTGGCGCAGATGAATCAATTCAACCCAGAAGCAGGCTATATCCGTAACTATATTGACTGGCTGATCTCACTTCCCTGGAGCGTTGAGAGCAAAACAGACCTCAATATCAAAGCTGCTGAGGAAATTCTCAATGAGGATCATTATGGTCTCCCCAAAGTCAAAGAACGTATTCTTGAGTATTTGGCTGTTCAAAAATTGGCTGGCAAGATGAAGTCTCCAATTCTTTGTTTTGTCGGACCACCTGGGGTGGGTAAGACTTCACTTGGTAAATCAATTGCCCGCTCTTTGGGGCGCAAGTTTATTCGTGTATCACTTGGGGGTATTCGGGATGAGGCTGAGATCAGAGGACATCGTCGAACTTATGTGGGCGCACTGCCTGGTCGTATCATTCAGGGGATCAAAGATAGCGGTACTCGCAATCCTGTTTTTATGCTGGATGAGATTGACAAAGTCGGAGCCGACTTCAGAGGAGACCCATCAAGTGCGCTTTTGGAAGCACTGGATCCTGAGCAGAATACTGATTTTTCGGATCATTACTTAGAAGTGCCGTTTGATCTCTCCAACGTTATGTTTATCACCACAGCGAACGTTTTGGATACAATTCCTCCAGCTCTGAGAGATCGTTTGGAGATCATTCAATTTGCAGGATACACCCATGATGAGAAGTTCAACATCGTCAAACAGTTCTTGCTCAAAAAACAAATGGAGATGCATGGATTGAAGTCTCGTCAGGTCACTATCACTGATGATGCAGTCAACTTCATCATCAATCACTATACCCGTGAAGCTGGAGTGCGTAATTTGGAGCGTCGTATCGCGACAATTTTCCGCAAGGTTGCTCGTAAAGTAGCTGAAGGTAAAAGAACCAAAATTATGATTACTGAGAAAGACATTCCTAAATACTTGGGTCCGACCAAACATAGTGCGACGCTTATCGAAAAAGAAGATCAGATCGGGCAAAGTACCGGACTTGCCTGGACTGAAGCAGGTGGAGAAATCCTCTTTATCGAAGTCGCGCTCATGCCTGGTAAGGGACAGCTTATCTTGACTGGTCAGTTGGGAGATGTGATGAAAGAATCAGGTCAGGCAGCGCTTTCTTATATCAGATCACGCGCAAGTTATTTTGGCATCCCTGATAAGACATTTCAGAAGACAGATATTCATGTCCATGTTCCAGAAGGTGCTGTGCCCAAAGATGGTCCAAGTGCAGGTCTAGCTATCACGACTGCTATCATCTCAGCTCTTACCAAAATTCCTGTGAAGCGAACAGTCGGTATGACTGGCGAAGTGACACTCAGAGGTCGCGCTTTGGAGATTGGTGGAGTCAAAGAGAAAGTCATTGCCGCTCACAGAGCAGGACTAAAGACGATCATTCTCCCCAAAGACAACGAGAAAGATCTGGAAGAAGTGCCTGAGGAGGTCCTCAAAGACGTCAAATTTAAGTTCGTCTCACAAATGGATGATGTGTTGGAATTAGCGCTTGCCAAGCCGCTTAAGATTAAAAACAAAAAAGAAGACGAGGCGATTGGCTATACTGCAGCACGCCCGGTTCTTCACCCTCAACCCTACCAAGCTGACTAGAATCTCATAGTTTGCTATAATCCCTCTACTGTTTGGCTCATACAGCAAGGAGGCTGTCATGATCTCGCGCATCCAGAAGTGGTTAAGCCGTATGTCGGCAGATGAGTTGGAAGACCACCTGCGTGACGCTTTCGTTCAGGCATCAAAGAGGTATCGACTCCCGGAAGTTGACGAGAGTCGCCCTCTCAATGAGATAGTCTTCTCTTGGGAGAGAGGCTATCGCGTCGTCGACAAGAAGCAGATTCCACTCCTGCGTGTCGTGCGGGTAAGTATCTTTCGTCTGCCGCTGACCTGCACGTGGGACGTAGAAATTCACGCGGAGCTGCGAAGTAAGTCAGATGTCGGGACGATGGAGCTGATGTACAAACAGTTCCAAAAATCACAGGTCCGCATCTGGACTCACGATCGCGAAGAGTTTTTCATCGAACAGCTCGGACAAGCCATCAGCTGGGTCGAGCGGGCTGTGCCAAATGGCAAAACAAGAGCACCGTAAGGAGCGGTGCCTCACGTCTGAGTTCAGTCGCCTGAGGGCGACCGGGAAAGCAGCTTGGGGCGTCCGATCACCTCCCCAAGGTGCTTTTCTCGTTTTGAGAAGCTAATTTTCCTCAGGTGGTGTCAGTTCAGGATGATTGGTATAAAAAGTAGCTTGGACCGTCCGCAGTGCACTCAGTAGTTGTGGGAAAAGATCATGTTGTCGTAGTTGAAGCGCATGCTCGATAAGAGCGCGTGTTTCTGGCGATAGACGATTATTGCGGGTAATGGTGTCGATAACTCTATCAGGAAGGGTGGCAAGATCCCGATATGTCTGCAAAGCTTCAATGCGTTCATCGACAGGTTGAGGATATGGCATTTTTCCGTCAGTGGCTGCTTTCTGAGCCATCAATCTTTCTCCGACAAGATTATCAAGTCTAGGAACTCCTTTGTCACTTATATCATGGTAATAGTGACTAAGAACACCTGCGATAATACCTTGCGTACGAGGATGTCCAAAGTGGGATAGAATATTTCGAATTCTTTCATTTTCTATTTCCTGAGCGAGTCGTTCTCGCTCTTCTCTGGCGGAGGGTCGATCTGGGCGCCGACGTTCAGATGTTGGAGCAGTTTGCTGAATAGTAGGTTGGAGAGCGTGGGCAACTGAGGCAGGAGCTGCGGGTTGAGCTCGTTGCATCATAAGGTTCCGGATTTGATTGCGCAGTGAGTGATTTTCACCTTTTAGCTCGGTATTGTCAGTGTGTAGCCTCCGAGCGTCCTCAACCAGCTCAGCAATTTGTCTCCTCTGTCGAACGAGACTACTTCTCAGCTCAGTATTTTCATCTTTGAAATTTGCTACCTGGACTGTCAGGTGATCGATTGTCCCAGCGAGTGCTTGGATTTCTTGATCTTTCTTGCCATCTCTGCGGGCTTTTCTTTCGGCTAGGTAGATCGTATGGAGACTATCAAAATCTATATATTCATCAAGTACCTGTCTTGCCTCATCTTGAGTCATGCCTTCATGAAGCCAATCAGCTGATTGGTCAAGGAGTACACCAAGCTCTGTGGTGTAGAGTCGTCGTTCAGAGCTAATTCCTGCAATTGCTCGTTGAATCGGGAAGTTAGTCTCATTCGGATACGCATGGGCAATCATCGCCACACGTTGTTTGGATATGACCATTTTTCTATCTTTGCCTCCGCTGACTACACGCATCCTTCGAATCA
>DASZRR010000109.1:0-2963 GCA_035549055.1 Patescibacteria group bacterium
CATTTATTTTGAGTGGCATGACGATGTATTTCTGGCTAAAAAGCTTTCTCAAAAAAGAAGCGGCATTATTAGGCAGCGTGCTCTATCTCTTCGCTCCTTATCGTTTTGTTGATCTTTATGTGCGTGGTGCTATCGGTGAACACGTTGCTTTTATATTCCCACCGCTTATCTGTTATTTTTTTTACCAACTGGCTAAGACTAGAAGGATGATGTATGTCTTATGGGCTGGGTTAGCAATTGGGGGTCTTATTATCTCGCATGATGCATTGAGTATTATGTTTTTGCCCTTTATTACATTGTATGGACTTTATCTCGCCTGGTGTAACTTTCAAAAAATACGGTTATTGCTTGAAGTTGCATTGAGTATTCTTCTCGGTTTTGTCCTCTCTGCTTTTTTTTGGATACCTGCTTTTTTTGAAGGTAAGTATACTTTGCGGGATATTGTCTCTTCCAAAGATTTCTCCTCAAGTTTGTTCCCCATCTCACGATTTTTCTTTAGTCCTTGGAACTTTGGCATTTCTGGACAATTTAGTCTGCAACTTGGTTTTATCCATTGGATTTTTGTCGCTGCTGCTATTTTTGCTTTGCTTTTTTACCATAAGCGACTTAAAGCCATGCAAATGATGCTTCTTTGTTTGACACTCTTTTTTTTCTTGGCTTCTCTTGTCGTGATGTTGCCAATTTCGCAAGTGATATGGGAGCACATCAGTCTTATCCAGAAATTTCAGTTCCCGTGGAGATTTTTGTCGCTGAGTGTTTTTTGCGCTGCAATTCTTGCTGCAGTTGTCACAGATTTCCTTCCAAAGAGATTTGCTAAGGGGATAATTGTGGTAGCCTTTCTCTCAATAAGTATAACGTATCCTTATTGGCGGGTAAATGGATATCTACAAAAGCCTGACAATTATTTTTCCAGTACATATCCTGGGACGACAGACACCGGAGAGAGTTCGCCGATCTGGTCGGTTCGTTTCATGGAACAGACACTGCACGCACACCTGGAGTATGTTACAGGTGCGGGAGCGATTCATGAGATCAAACGGACGATGACGAAACATAGCTATCAAGTTACCACAGACGCGACTTCTTTACTGCGGGAGAATACACTTTATTTCCCTGGCTGGATTATCAAAGTTGATGGAGTCCCAGTTCCGATTCAGTTCCAGGATCCCAACAATAGAGGGCTTATGATTTTTTCGGTTAGTCCAGGAAGCCATCTCGTGACAGCTGAGTTCGGTGAGACGAGGTTACGAGAGACGGCTGATATTCTCAGCCTTATTGGATTGCTCATCGTCTCATTCTCATTTATACTTATCAAAGTACCTCTATGGAAACGATTTCAGTAGTCCTTGCGACTTTTAATGAAGAAAAAAATCTGCCGGATTGTCTTGAGTCAATCAAAGACTTGGCTCAGGAAATTATTATTGTGGATGGCAGTTCTACCGATCGGACTGTTGAAGTTGCCAAAAAATATGGAGCAAAGGTGGTAGTTACCACTAATCCACCTATTTTTCATATCAATAAGCAAAAAGCTATCGACATGGCGACCAAGAACTGGGTACTTCAATTAGACGCTGATGAGAGAGTTGATGGGGAGCTAGCCAAAGAAATTCAAGAGAAGGTCAAGCATAAAGAATACAACGGCTACTGGTTACCACGGAAGAATTTTTTTCTGGGACGATTTCTTATGAAAGGGGGGCAATACCCGGACTATACGCTTCGTCTGTACAGGAATGGTAAGGGGAGATTACCGCAGAAAGATGTCCATGAGCAAGCTGTCGTTGAGGGAAAAGTTGGGTACCTCACGCATCCATTGACGCATATTGCCGATCCGGAGTTTGGCAGATATCTTATGCGATTTAAGCGCTATACCAATCTACTTGCCGATGAGTATGCCGAAAAAAAGATGAAGAAAAATATCTTTAACTTTGGTAAATATATACTTTTTTTGCCTACCTACTGGTTTGTTTTGCAGTATGGAAGACATAAAGGTTTTATGGATTCATGGCAAGGATTTGTCTTTGCTTTCTTTTCTTCGATGCGTTTTCCGGTAAGCTATATTAAATACCTAAGGAGACGGTGACTATTAAAACGCTTACTAAATTAGCTGTCAATTCTCGCGTCCAAGCACTCGCGATATTTTTGCTTCTGTTATTACCATTTTTTATTGCCTCATTTGTCGTACTTTCTGGAAGTCTGCCTTTCTGGTATGATCCTGCGCGCGACTTCCTTCTGGCCTGGGATAATCTCTCAAAAGTGACACTCATTGGTCCAGTCACAGGAATTCCCGGCATATTCTATGGACCATACTGGATTTGGTTGATAAGTATGGGACTTTTGATCAGCAAAGATCCCAAGATAACTGTTTTTCTTATCCAAACAATACCATATATCCTTATCCTCCCGGGTATTTTTTTGCTCCAAAAGAATTTCTCAAGACTCAGTCTGGCAAGCGTTTGGCTGCTTTTCATGTTTGGCACTGGGATTCACTATGCAACTATGCCGTGGAATCCCCATATCGCACCAATTTTTCTCATTTTCATCTTTTTGCTTATTGCTCATATAAATTTGTCAGCTCTTCATCAACGAGAATATCGAAGTGCAGTTCTTTTGGGGGTGTTGCTCGGTCTCGTGGTCAATGTTCATATCTCATTTGGAGTCGTTGCAGTTCTTGGAACAGCTATTTATCTTTTAACTTCCTTTATGACAATTGATAGAAAAAAAAGGAAAAAATTCACATCAGAACTTTTTTGGAGCCAGGCTCTCTTTTGTCTATTGACTACTCTTGGCCTGCTTGTGACCTTTACACCATTTTTTCTTTTTGAGATCCGACATAATTTTATTCAGACAAAAAGCCTTCTGGCTACATTGACTGCTAATCATCCCGTCGTTGGACTGAAAGGTCTTTCCCACCAGGAAATTATCAGGCAATTTTTTCTTAGCGCGACTCAATTTGTAGGTGTAGG
>DASZRR010000110.1:0-9015 GCA_035549055.1 Patescibacteria group bacterium
TATCGCCGCTAATGCTGTAACGGTAAAAACTATTCGTCGAACCACCACGCAGAACATAGATATAATCGCCATTTGTTGTGATATTCCCATCACTGTTAAGAGTTGCTGGAGCATTTGACATCGTCGCCCAGGTCCCCCCACTGACGCTGTAGCGATAGAAGGTGTTGGTATTACCGCCACGAGGAGTGTAGAAATATCCCCCGCTATAAATAAGACTTCCTCCAGTTGAGATAGTTGCCGGTGGCGACGAAAGCGTACTCCAGCTATTGGTCGAGACCGTATATTTCCAAAAATCAGTCGTCGCTGTGCCGCGAATCGCGTAAATATTTGTGCCGTCAGTACCGAGAGATCCTCCTGCGTTCATCAGATCTGGCATGTTGGCCATGCGCGTCCATGTATCTGTTGCGATGGTGTATTTATAAAACTCATATTGATAGCCCCCGAAAGTCTCATAGATTGCACCATTGAGGACTTTCATGTCAGATCCTTGACCAGAATAACGCGGCGCAGCCGCCAAGTTCTTCCAGGTATCTTTCACAGGATCGTAGCGAAGAAAAACATTGTCTCCTGAAACTTTGACGTACAAATAGGTCCCATCACTCACAACTGATGTCTGATCTCCCAAAGCTACTGAGGGTGTTTTCCAGACTCGCGTCGTAAAACTGCCAGACGCTTGCAAGCGAAGCTGGCCTGAACGACTTGAGCCTTCAGTGCTGCTATAGAGACCAGAATCAAAATCATTACGTGAAGTGAGGGTGGTAGATGCAGCAAGGCTCGTCTGGGCATGACCAAGAACAACGCAGCACAAAACGACAAGTACGAGGACTTTCACTAGATTTGACAGATAGCGAATATACATATTTTTCTCTACCTGCCTGATGACAACTGCAAAAAAGTAACACTTTCCTCGTCGTGCTACTTATATTAATAACCCTGCCTTAATTTTCACAGAACTGTTGTGCTTGTGTCAAGGCATTGTAAGAATTGGGAAAGAAGTTTATAGATCGATATGGATTGTTATAGTTGACTAGGTAAAACTAGGTCACGATAACTCTATCAAAGCATATAGAAGTGAATCATCTTAACTGAATGATCGAACATGATTGTTGTCCAAAGTAGCTCTTCTCAGACTTTCCCTTTGTGAAAATCAGCTTTTCTGTTTGTTTCTTTCCAATCCCTACACTACAACTCCACAACTTTTTTTCAAAAAGCCCAAACTACCCCAAAAAACAAAAATAAACTAAATCCTGCATACTTTTATATACTCAGGAGAGACAAAACCTTTATGGCGCCAAAGAGACAGTGGGAGTTGCTGTTGGAGAGCCGGCATATGAATCTCCTAAAATGATGAGGATATCTGCATTTTGGGGTTTTACTTCACCTGTAGGGAGTGGCCCTACACTTCCCTTGACAAAGTCAGAGAGTAGTTTTGCCTGAGCGCCATCTTTGCTGGTGAGGTCGACCACCAGTGACGTAGGATAGCTATTCGTCGCGTTGGTCTTCTCTACCACTGTAGTCTCTACTGATGAAAACGAGCTGAGCTGCTGTTCGACTTGTTTGGTGAGTCCGTTTACCTGTGTCGCATTATATAACGCTATTCTCACAGGCGCCGACGACGAACTGCTCGTTGGTGAAGTGAGTGCGGTTGTATTCACCTCTCCAATCGTAATAATCTTATCCAAACTCGGACGATATAAAATTGCCAGCTTTGCCCGAGGATAGATCAACACCTCATCCCCATTGTGAGCTTTGGCGAAAAATGGTTCTCCGGCGCGTTTTGTCACATCAGAGACTGTTGCCAGAGTTGGTTCTTCATTGGTTGGCAACAGATAATGCCTGCCAATCTGAGCTATAACTGACGCTACCTTCTTCTCAGTAGCTTGAGCGGGATTTTGGAGAATTGTACGTGAACTCTCATACTGGGTATAAAGATAGATACAAACACCCCCCAAGCCCAGAATAATTACAAGGAGACTGACGATGAGGATATATTGCTTCGCCAAAACAGCCCGAGACTTATAAGGCTGCGATGAAGACACTTTGGCTGAGGACATAAAATAATAATAAAAAAGGTTGGCAGTACAGTCAAGCTCCTTACCAACCACTGAAGAGACTCACCTGAGCCTCTTCAGTAACCGGATTAATCTTAATTTGTTGTTTAACCTAGCTGGGACATTTGCAGCAGTGTGAAAACTGCCCGCACATTCCTCAGCGTCTTAGTATAAAACCTGTGCGCAGACTTGCGCATATCGTGAACTATGATTGCCATATCTTTTTTTTCCTCTTTTTTTGTCTGAGCCTTTCTATCAGCTCATCATAATGGATACTACACAGACCATCTGTGTACTCCTCTCCTTCTCTAAGATGAGGCCGCTTTGTCCTTGGACACCAAGCGCAGACTTTTACCAGGAATACCTCCTGGCCTGTTGTAAAACTAATCATTGTCGCTCCCATAGCGTTACCCTTTCTAGTACAATTAACCAAGGACGAGGAGACTTAGCTAATTGGCGACATGTCTTCAAGGAGGTAAAGGCTTACCCCTCTCGGACAAGAACTTATCTTGTGAAAATAGTTAACTATATTTCTGGACTCTGGTCAAATTTTTCACAGGATTGCATACGCATGGATAACTGTGCATATTTTTATATATTGACAGACAGAGTTTTTTTTGCCAGCATGTGAATATGGACAATCTGTTTAACGTCAATCAGGCAGCCTTTATCCTCAAAGTCCATCCCCTTACTATTCGTCGCTACATTAAAGAAGGACGACTCAAAGCACTCAAAGTCGGTGGAGCAATTCGCATCAAAGAAAAAGATCTCAACGACTTCAACAAAGACTATACGCCCAATACGAGATCTATTGACCAAGGAACGCCACTTCGTCTCAAGATAAATCCTGCCAAAAACTTTTCAATGGAAGACCCTTTCTTGCGCCTCAATGGGCGCGGAGCGAGTATAAAACTCTCAAGTTAGACCAAATTTATGCCACTCCCTAGCAAAAAAGTTTATCTGGATGCATCTGCTTTTGTCGCTTTTATTGACAGGGCGCATATCAAATACGATCAGGCCACAGCCTATTTTCGTTTCTTTGGTATTGAGGAATATCAACTCTTCTCAGACCCTGTTACGCTCGTTGAGGCATACAATAAGCTTTATAATGATGTCAGTCCGTCTCTGGCAAAAGATTTTATGCGGGTCATGGCTCTTTCTAACGTCAATATGATATATGCCGATGAATCAGATATCAAAGCGGCTCTTAAAGCGTTGGTGAATTTCAAGACAACAGACCTGACTTTCCCCAAAGCTCTCCTCTGTGTTCTCTCCAACAGGCGTGGCGTTTCACAAATTTGTACATTTGATTATATGCCCCAACTTTTTGGTCTCCAGATGTTCTATCTCCCTATATAGAACAAAGTGTATCTTACACTAAGCAAAGTATCGCTTTCTTGCTCGACTGAGAACTTGTGTATATACCTCCATATGATTATTGACCATCCTTTCCACAGTGAAATGTCCAAGCACATGGTCACGTGCATTCTGTCGCATACGTAGGTATTCCTCAGGCGAAAGTGCATAGAGACGCTCAATAGCTTCCCGAATACCCTCTTCGCCTGTCTTTTTGATAATGAAGTCTCCTTTCTTATCCTGAGGCGAAGGATTAACTAAAAAACCGACTTTGCCATCCAAAATTATCTCGGGCATCGACCCCCGAGCATATGCAATTACTGGCGTTCCCACAGCCAAAGATTCAATCACCGACATGCCAAACGGCTCATCCCATCTCAATGGGAAAAGAAATGCCTTTGCACCCTTAAGGAAGGAAATCTTGGGTCCATCAGTAAGCAAACCACGCATCGTGACTAGAGGATTTTTGAGAAATGGGGCTATTTTCTCATGATAATACGGCGTCTCTTCCGTAACAGGTGTAACATGTGTAGCTATCTCAAGATGATGGTTGGTCTTAATCGCTGACTCCAGAGCCTGATCTAAACCTTTCTCAGGAATTAGCCTCCCCATAAACGCTAAATACTCTCCACCTTTTTCAGAGAACTCATAGACCTTTGGATCAACACCATGATAGATGGTCTTAAGCATGTTCATCCCAGGTACAAAGCTAAGAAATCCTTTTTTCTGCGACTCACTAATCGGCAGAAACTGTTGCTTGGCGAAACGCTGATACCGCCAATGCTCAAGCGTCCCTGCAGGCGGTGGATAGACATGAAGAGTATATAATGTAGGCACGGGGCATAATTCTGTAAAAAAATGTGCCAAATTCCCCACAGCATGATAGACATGGATCAGACTATCTGGTTCTTGCATCGCCCAAGCATAGGCCAGCTTAGTAACTTCCAGCTCAAAGTACTTCTTTTTTTCATAGAATGAAACGATATCATAAGCCTCATGTGGAATATCCTGCTGATAATCAATACGTAAATCCTTGCTCAGAAGGTCATGATTCGCAGGACTTATGACCTTGGCTTTGGTAGGAATATTAGGTGCTGAGAAATAGTAGGTATCTACCCCATTCTCGACTAATGTATCTGCAAGTTGAAGAGAAAGCTGCATAGGAGCTGAGATACGCTTCTTAAATGCTCCCGCGTACATATACAACGAGGGTACCAAGATTCCAACTTTCATAGGCTATAACTTAGTATAGAGGTGATCAAATCTTTCTGCAATCTTTGTCCAGGTAAACTTCTGCATAACTTTTTCTCGACCACGCTCACCCATCTTATGAGACAGATTCGAATCTGAGAGAAGTTTATTGACCTTCTCAGCTATATCTGTAGCGTTGCGTGAACGTACAAAATAACCATTTTGACCGTTTCTCACAGCAGTAGCCATACCACCTCTACGCGTTACGACAACTGGCAAACGAGCCGCCATTGCTTCCATTGCTGTCAATGGCATCGGATCATCCCAAACAGCAGGTGAGACGAACACATCAGCTAAATAATAGTAATTGAGCAAGTGTTGGGGATCAATATAACCTGTCAGAATGACATTTGTGAGCTTCTTGGTTTTAATTAATTCCTGCAGATGTTTTTTTTGCGGACCCTCTCCAGCGATAACCACCTGTCCATTAATCCGTGAGGCCGCTTTGACTAGGTATTCAACACCCTTCTCATTGATTAACCTTCCTGTGAATAATACTACGGGATGGCCCGGCTGAATATTGAGATTAACTCGCAATTCTGCCAGCTCCTTTTGCGGCTTTTTAAGAGGGAAAAGACTCATACGCACTCCACCAGGAATTGTCCGTGTCTTCTTGGAAAGATCTTTACCAAACATCTTAATGAGCTTGATTCGTGTATCTCCTGAGACAACGGTAATCGCTTTAGCCCCACGCAAAGCTTCACGCGTGTTTCGCCAATAACGCTTATCTTGAGCGATAGCATGGAGATCACTGCCATGAGAAGTAATGACAATTTTAATTCCATACACGCTACGAATAAACTCCCCTACCCAGGTATTGATAAAAGCATGATGGGCATGGATAATATCAGGCTTAAAGTCTTCAACAACCTTACGAGTTTCTTTAAGAAAGGCATTATAGAGATCAGTAATCTCACTTGAGGTGAGACCTGCATACCTCTTGGACTTCTCAAGGCCTGGTCGCCCAATGAAAACAGGAATTTGAGGCAACTTGATCGGGTAAGTCTTGAGGCCATCAACTGGTTCTTTATCAGGAAGGGCGATTGCCACTTCGTATTTTCTGGTCTCTTGGAGCCTGAGAGAAAGATATTTGACGTAAGCTCCTGACCCTCCACCTTTTATGGGGAAATCATATAGCATGAGCACGCGACGTTTTGACTTAGCGGTCATAGGCGTATTAAATAAAGAACTGCTGAGCTGCAGTTCTTTAAATCTCGGACATTATAGCACACGATCTAGATTATGTCCTTAATTTCTCTTTGCAAACAAGCAAAACAAACTCAATGAGTGCAACTTGCCTCCTCCACCGCCAAGGCTGACGAATCAGACGGTAGAGCCACTCAAAGCCCAAAAGGCGTATGACAAAAGGCGCACGGGAGACATCACCACTGATATAGTCAAACGCTCCACCTACGCCCATCGCTATTCTGATTGGCAAAGTTGGCAAGTTGGTCTGTATCCATTCTTCCTGTTTGGGGACGCCGTAGGCGACAAATAGGATATCCAAGCCGGTCGTGGGGAATTGATTAGCCTCAAATTCTGCCCCCGTGAAAGCAACCTCGAGTCGAGGAAGGTTTTCACGCAAGCACTCAGCCGTACGCTCTGCTATCCCTGGTCTTCCTCCCAAAAAGCCTACCGTCATAGCCTTTTCGGATGCATCACGACAAAGTCCAAGCATAAAATCTACACCACTGATGCGCTCTTGAACTGGTCTTCGGAGGATTCGCCCGGCAATAAAGAGTCCTATACCATCACAGAGGCTAATATCAGCTTCATTAATAATCTTTTGGAACTGCGGATGAGACCTCGCATACATTACCATCTCAGGATTCGGCGTCACAATTGTTAATTTTGGCTTCTTACTTTTCACCGAATCAGCTACAAACTCTAAGACGTCGCTTGCTGAAGCATTGGTAACTTTGATCCCTAAGATATCTGTTTTCACTAGAGTCTTCATCGTTTGTTTGCGAGAAACAATTTCGTATCCCTATAGCGTTAATTCGATCAATTTTACTGAACGATTTTTGATCCTAATTTTTTGCCCATTGGCTCAATTAGGCTCAACAATAATAATCTCCTATAATTTTATTCTTTCTTGCCGATTTTTTGTGAAAAACTACTGCCTCATAACTGCGTTTTAGCTCAAATCAAAAACCCTAAATTTTATTCTAGGCCCCACATAACAGGCACTATGTTAGCTAAAATTATTTTCACTGCTGTGAAAAATCTTCTTCACAAGACTATCTTTTGGCAATACTTCTTTTGTATAACTCAATGTTCTCCATCGCTACTCCCGTCCCGCGCGCCACACAAAGAAGAGCATCCTCGGCCACATGACAAGGAACGCCGGTGACCTGCGTCATGAGCTTGTCGAGATTACGAAGCAAAGAAGTCCCTCCAGACATAACGATTCCCTTATCGATAATGTCACTTGCCAGCTCAGGCGGGCATTGCTCTAGCACTTCTTTGGCGCCGGTGATAATCTCCATTAAGGTTGGTTTGATGGCCTCATTGACCTGCACTTCGTCTAACTCAATCGAGCGCGGAAGTCCGGTAATATTATCTCGTCCCCGAATTTCCATTCGTTTCCCTTCCTTATTCTTCTCATCAACGACTGCGTTACCCATATCTATTTTAATGCTTTCAGCTGTCGTCTCTCCTACCAGAAGATTAAACTTCTTTCTAATGTAACTAGCGATCGCCTCGTCGATCTTATTCCCCGCTACTCTGACTGAACTATGAACGACGACGCCGCCAAGGGAAATAACCGCTGACTCAGTCGAGCCGCCACCAATATTGACAATCATATGTCCTGCCGGCTGAGCAATCGGAATTTTGGCCCCAATCGCAGCAGCCAGAGGCTCGTCAATCAGATACGCCACCCTCGCACCAGCAGACATCGCAGCATCCAAAACAGCGCGTCTCTCGACCTGAGTCACGCCGCTTGGGATACAGACCATCACCTCTGGCTTGAAAAACCTCGACTGTCCACACGCTTTGTCAATAAAATAGGAAAGCATTGCCTCAGTAATCGTATAGTCTGCAATCACGCCATCACGCAATGGCCGCATCGCCAACACATTTCCGGGAGTACGCCCCAGCATCTCTTTGGCTTCTCGCCCGACAGCCACAACGCGATTCTCCTCTGCGGTTACTGCTACTACAGTTGGCTCATTGAGAACAATTCCCTCACCCACGAGATAGACGAGTGTATTGGCGGTGCCAAGGTCGATACCTATGCGTTTGGAAGTAGGAACGGTGAACATACTGAGAATTTCTAATTGATCTAAACAATAGGAAGTTTATTTAGCTATTAGAATAATTAAGTCAATTTAATATATCAAAATACTCATTTTCTATAACAAATTTCCTTTTAGGCTTAATATACATCGATTATAAGGAGCCTGTTGTTGCCTTGCAAGGGCTATTTTAACTAGATATAATAGAGGACACTATGAAGTCACCCCGCGGCAGTGTTTGGATCTCTCTTCTCATTCTTGTTTTTCTCCTGCTAGGAACAGTTTTGGTAATTCTTTATGGCAAGGGTTATCGTTTCAACATTCTTCAGGGCAAACCAAAGCTATCCAAAACTGGCCTCCTGGCTCTTACGAGCCTCCCGGATGGCGCCTCAGTCTATGTCAATGGCGAGCTGAAGACAGCTACCAATAACACGCTCGATCTGGTACCTGGACAATACTCAATCACTATCACCAAAGACGGCTATTTCCCCTGGAAGAAAAACGTCAATATCCAAAAAGAGCTGGTCACCCAAGCTGACGCGCTTTTGTACCCTATCGCACCAAAACTAGAAAGTATCACAGTAAGCGGCGTTGAATCGCCCGTTCTCGATCCTACGCACACCAAAATTGCTTATCGTGTCGCTTCTCAATCTGCTTTGCACAATGGCATTTATATCTATGATATGAGTACACGCTCTGTCTTATCTCTCCAAACTGCTACCAAGCAAATTGCCAATGACGCAACAATTCCTTTTTCTAACGCTGATATTAGCTGGTCTCCTGATGGTCAACAAATAATTGCCACGGTCTCAGGAGAGCTTGCGCCTTCCACTTATCTTTTAGAAGCAAATCAGTTGAATACTACCCCCCAAAACGTAACGACGATCCTGCCTTCGATTCAGGCTCAGTTTGAGACTGATATCAAGCAAAAAGAGCAAGCACAACTGGCAGGACTAAAGCCAGCATTGAAAAATATGATCGCCGCTGATTTCAAGATTGTCGCCTGGTCGCCCGATGAGACCAAAATTCTCTACGTCGCTTCTCACTCAGCTAGCCTGCCTCTTATTATCAAGCCCCGCCTTTTGGCAATTGACACGCTCTATGAAAAACGAAATATT
>DASZRR010000111.1:0-1759 GCA_035549055.1 Patescibacteria group bacterium
TTCAAACGTGACATAGTGGCAACTATGTTCTTCATGATCGATGCTGCGAATGCCATTTCCAGGCAGAGGAGACAATTGTCCGAAGATCAGAATGCTTTGGCTCAAAACCAAGTTCCTGTTGAATCTTACTCGAATCAGCCACCAACTCGTCCGCATCTCCGGGACGGCGTGGCGCTAGCGTTATCTCAAGTTCTTTTCCTGAGACATCTTGGATCATTGAGAGAACTTCTTCATTGGAGTAGCCTTTGCCAGTACCGACGTTATAACTATTACCGCCTTCACTTCTACTTATCTGATCAAGTCCCAAAACATGTGCCTCAGCAAGATCAAGAACATGAATATAATCTCTGACACACGTTTTATCAGGAGTGTTGTAATCATTGCCGTAAAGAGTAAAAGTCGTATTCTGAAGTAGGGCTTTGATCGCATTAGGGATTATATGTGATTCTGGGTGATGTCTCTCACCCATTGAACCATCTAGTGCTGCTCCAGCTGCATTGAAATAACGAAATGCAACAAAGCGCAGACCATGTGCTTTTCGATACCAAGACAAGATATGCTCAACCATCAATTTACTTTCACCATACGGATTCTCCGGATTTTTAGGATGATTTTCAGGGATTGGGACTTGTTGAGGGTTGCCATAGACGGCCGCAGTTGAGGAGAAAATAATCTTATTGACAGAGTGACGTACCATCTCCTCAAGGATATTGACCGTCCCAAAAACATTATTGGTAAAATAATGTCCAGGTCTTTCCATCGATTCAGCAACTGAGATATAGGCTGCAAAATGAATAACCGCATCAAACGTATACTCAGAGAACAACTTAGCCAGAAAAGCTTTATCAAGTGTGGATCCCTGGACAAAGATAGCCTCCCTATCTACAGCTTCACGATACCCTTTCTCCAAGCTATCCATGACCACAATCTCATGCCCATCGTCAATCAGACGTTTGACCATAAAGCTACCAATATACCCTGCTCCCCCTGTAACGAGAATCCTCATATATCTAATTGTAACAAAAATTTACCTACTCTACTAATGCCTAATTTTATCTTCTAGATACTTGGTAAGCGAGAAAGTTGAGGTCAGAGGATGAGTCTCCCATCTTCCAATTAAATCAGCGTAAAGATTTTTCTGATCAATAATTACCCACCCAGTCTTATCTCGAATGGATTTACTCAGTGTAGTAATATCCTTTATCTGGCAGGTGTTGGGCATCGTTATGATTCGGGTGAATTTCTTCGATTTTTTGGTCTCTATGCAGATAATTACAATCGGGACACCTGTTGGACTGGCTACTTTTCTATTCTCGAGGAAATAACTCAACGCCGTTGTCTGTGAGTAAAGTTGAAAACTATCCCCATACAAAGCAAATTTCTTGCCTGGTTTGGCTCGCATAAGCTCAGTTACTACCTGATTGAGTTGAGTCAGACTAAGATCTTTTTTGATAGGACTGAAAATCCTGGTCGAACTTCCTGCGACTAAGATACTTACAACAACTAGTACGACTATCATCTGGACAGTTGCTGGTTTGATAATTTTTTGTTTGATCTGAGAAAGTCCAATCCCAATTCCATATATTCCCAAACTTGTCACCAAAAGGATAAAGGGCGTCAGATACAAAAGGTAACCTTCAGATCTCTCCCCATGATAATACCTATTGATGATGAGAAATACTGCTACAATTCCATAGACACAGAACAACAATCGGGCACGCTTAAAAAGCATCAGCAAAAATCCACCTATACCAGCAAT
>DASZRR010000112.1:0-2349 GCA_035549055.1 Patescibacteria group bacterium
AAACTGCATCTCCTGGAGTGAGTTTATCACCCAACGATAATCTCTCTTTTGGCTTAATGATACCAATTGCAGAACCAGAAAGATCAATAGTATCTGGTTCGATCACACCTTTGAGAGTCGGTGTTTCACCCCCACCCCAGACAGCCCCGGCCATATCTACTGCCTTAGCCCATCCTTCGATTAAATCTGTAGCACGCTCTTCATCTGAGAACCAGTCAGAGCTACCAACCGCAAAATAAGCATTCACCACTTGCGGATCAGCTCCCACGACAATAAGGTCATTCACTATCATCGCTACCGTGTCTTGTGCGATCGTATCGAAATGCGTTTACCCAGTGATCGAGCGAACTGCATCAGCGACTCTATTTTTTGTTCCCAGTCCTTCAATGACGAATGCACGACGATTGTCTGCTTCCTCCCAGACAAAAGCTGATTCACCTCGGCTCATAGGTACTTCGCTCATACCAAAACGAAGGAGATTCTTAGATGTATCAGCTGCCCTTTGCTGGGCGAGGCGTTTGAAGGGATCCATTACCTCATAATTTACACCTGAGGATGCATAGGTTGTACGTTCATCATCTCTACCCATTCCTAGTTATCAAATCATATATTATTGGGGAAATCAAGCGGAAATCTTAGGCGAGGACCATTTCATAAGCGTCGTCGCCGTCATAAAACATATCCTTAACGATTCGTGTGACCTCAAAACCAAATTTGCTTTCGGCCAAATTTTTCATGGCGTGATTATCGAGCTTGGTATTAATGATAACCCTATCTACTCCCATATTTTGGAGGCGCTTGACGCCAAAGCGGAACAGCTTCTCGCCAAGTTGGCGACCTCGGAATTCTCTATCAACAGCAATTGAACTCACTTCGCCCACGAGTTCTTGCTCGCCGTTTTTTGACTTTACCAACTCAGTCTCTGTATGCACATATCCTACAACTTTAGAGTTGTGGCGAATGACATGGATGCAGTCAGGATCGCGTTCCAACTCTTCTTTCAAATCGTCAGCTGTCCAATGATAGGTGGGGAAGGATTGCTTTTCAAGCTCAACAAGCGACTCAAAATCAGCCATGTGAAATGGTTGGATTGAGAACTCATCAAAAATTTTGACAAAATGTGATAGACGTGACATAGAGGAGAATTATAGCTAATTTGAGGAGCAAATGCAACCTATAGTTGTACTCGAGTTTATAATAGTAACTGCTGCTATAATGTGCATATGTTTTATAGGCTTATTGTTATCAAAAATTCTCTCAATGACCTAACAATTCTTAATGGCTTGGAGATCTTGTCCCAAACCTCATTTGCGACAAACGATCCCCTTCGCTCTTCTCGCATGCTCAAGGTAAGAATTCCTGAAGAGAGAGTCGAGAAGCTGGTCAAAGAATTAAAACAAAATCTCATCTCCCCCTACTACGCCCATTTGTACCACGAAGATCCAAAAGTGAACGAACTCATTGTCGTCTTTCAGGGGAGAAGTTTGGCGACACACAAAAATAATTTTCAACCCGCTGTGGAGTATGGTTTGGCGCATGGTGTCACCAGTGAGGAAATGGACATCACTCCCCGCGACATTACTCAGGAGACGTGGTAATACTGTAAAATTTTCTCAGCTGCTTCTTCAGGCAAAATTTGAGAGGTATCAATTGTCACGTGTTCACGCTTGGGATATTTTTCAAGCATGTCTGGATTCTTGTCGAGCAACTCTTTGAGGCTAGCTCTACTGAGGTTTTTACCATGATCTCTACGCGACTGACTCTCAACTCTGTGCAAAAGTGTCTGACTGTCAGCAGTAAGCTGAACAAGAAAAACTTGACCACCCTTTGCTTGAGCAACACGAATTACATCAGCTATATGACCAAAATGATCATTGCCCGCTGTCCCGAACGTGAGAATCAAATCTAAATCATTTTCACTAGCCGCCTCTACGATACGCAAACGAAATTCTCTGACAAGTCGGGGATTGGCTGGGCTGTCAAAGGAAAAAACTTCCGAGATCGGGTTTTGCAGCAGATGATTGTGGAGCAGTTTGTATCCTGTTTTTTGCTGCAGGATCTTGGCAATTGTCAATTTACCCACGCTTGGCGGCCCATAAAGAAAAATAACTTTCATACTTATCAAGTATAACAAGGCAATATCCAAACTAAAACTTGGTTGACAGGACGGTGAGGGAGAGATCGGGAACTCCCAGCCAGTAGGAGGGGCCTTGGGATCCATCAGCATTTTTGGTGTTAATGATAAGCAAATTATCAGCCGCCCACCCTGTCGTCACCTGATACGTACTCGCAGCCTTACTCTCTGCAAAAATTCCTTCCAGATTGGCTGTTTGGTCCTGACTGTTGAGA
>DASZRR010000113.1:0-1619 GCA_035549055.1 Patescibacteria group bacterium
TGTTTAACAAAAGATTTATTCCTCTTTACCTTTTTGTTTTTTTACTAGTTTTGTATATCTCCAATTTGTCTCGTAGTGTCTATGGTGGAGATGTCGGCGATTTGGTGACCTCTTCTTTCGTTGCGGGTGTCCCCCATCCACCTGGCTATCCTTTTTTTACTTTGGTTGGTTTTCTTCTGACTCGAGTGGGAGTTCTTTTCCATTGGACCCCAGCTTTTGCAGTAGGCCTTATCTCTGCTGTTACAAGCGCATTTGCTGTTTTTTTGTATTACAAGCATGTGTATCTTGAGACAAAAAATCACTTGATCTCCTTGATATCATCACTTATTTTGTCTTTTACTTACCTTTTTTGGTTTTATGCAGAAATAGGTGAAGTTTTTGCGCTCAATAACTTTTTTGTCGTTCTGCTTATTTTTTTGGTAGTTCGTTTTCTACGTACTCATAAAATAAATTATCTTTATTTCTTGTCTTTTTTTGCGGGCTTGGCTTTCACAAACCATCAAACAATTGTCCTTATTTTTCCGAGCCTTTTGTTGTTGATTGCTCCTGACCTGTGGAGTCTTATTCGTACAAAACGAAAGGAGCTGCTATGGGTGATCATCCTACCCTTTGTAGGATTCTCTGTTTACCTTTATGCAATTATTGCATCACTCCATACACCGGTTATCGATTGGCTGCACATGCGAAGTTGGAATGATTTATCTTCTTTCATGTTTCTTATTTTACGCAGACAGTATGGCACGCTTCAGGCAGGGCCATTTCCCCCACCCGACTGGATCGAGCGGTTACTAATCCTTAAGAACTACTTTATTGCGGTTGGTACCCAATTAACGCTGCCTGTGATTGTCTTGAGTCTAGTTGGTGTGGGCTACTTACTCAGGAAAAAAACGTTGGTGGGAATTTCTCTTTTACTTGCCTATATCCTCAGCGGGCCTGTTTTTATCGCATATGCTGGATTCCCGCTGGTTGATGTATTTCGTTTTGGTGTGTATGAGCGCTTTATTTGTATGTCGGCTGTACTTGTAATGTTTTTTTTCCCGTATGGACTTGTGGCATTTGCCAACTCGCTGAAAAAAATTGTAAGGACTCAGTTTATTGTTGTAATTGAGTTGGTTTTTTTACTTATTCCAGTCATGCTTTTTGTCTATAATTTCCCCAAAACCAATCTATCCTCAGTCTTTGTAGGAGATAATTTAGGGCGTGATTATCTTGATGTTCTACCTAAAAACTCCTTGCTTTTACTTTCAGGTGACACAACACTTTTTAACACCTGGTATATGCATTATGCGCGTGGAGTTCGACCAGATGTGACACTGATGAATAGCCTTGATCCTTATAAATCCAACGTTCTTCTGGCCAAGAAGTTCCCTCATATGCAAAGTGGGAAATCTTTTACAGATGCAGTCAATGCTCTCAAAAACAACATCGCGAGTCTATCTGCCACAGTCACTGTGGTGTCAGATATCCAAATCAGAGGTCACAATACGACTTTTACGTGGATTCCTTATGGACTAGCTTTTCAACTAATTATGAATAAATCCGATCTCCCCTCTCATGAGGCTTTTCTTAACCACACCATGACTATTTGGAGTCAGCTTCACGTACCTTCTTCTCAGTCG
>DASZRR010000114.1:0-8612 GCA_035549055.1 Patescibacteria group bacterium
CTTTTATGCCGACTATCAAACAACTATTCTCACGCGAGATCTTGGACTCCCGTGGTGTTCCAACCGTTGAAACGACGGTAGCCCTGAGCGATGGAACGACAGCGACAGCCTCAAGTCCAAGTGGAACTGTCAAAAGTTCATATGAGGCATTTGAAATGCGCGATGGAGATGTTACGCGCTACAATGGCTTGGGACTTCTGAAAAGTTTGCAGACTATTAGTGAGACAATCTCACCCAAAATAATTGGCTTGGAGGCGACAAATCAACAACTCATCGACCGAACTCTTATTGATCTTGATGGGACACGAACCAAATCCAAGCTGGGAGCCAATACGATATATAGCATCTCTCAGGCAGTCGCCAAAGCCGCAGCCAAAAGTCAGTCATTGCCGCTTTTTCTTTATTTGCGTAACTATATCTCTAAAGAAAACTTGGGGCTGAAAATTCCCACACCCGCGATGAGTCTTATTAACGGCGGCATTCATGCGGGTAACAACATCGACCTGCAGGAGTTTCTTGTCATACCCGCTACCTATCAATCTTTTTCTGACTCGTTGATGATGGGAGTTGCTGTCTATAACAATATTCGCAAACTCCTTGAGAAAAACCATCAAGGTGTTACTGTTGGAGACGAAGGAGGTTTTGCTCCTCAATTTCAAAAGAATGAAGATGTCTTTGAGGTGATTGAACAGGCAGTCTCAAGCGCAAGCTGGAGACTAGGGTATGACATCTTCCTGGGTATTGACGCAGCAGCCAAACATTTTTACAAAGACCAGCTCTATTTTATTAAAGACAAGCCATCCTCACTAAAAGCTGAAGAATTGATCAGTTTTTATGAGGAGATGATCAGAAAATACCATATTCTCTATTTGGAAGATGCACTGGCAGAAGACGACTGGAATGGCTGGTCGCTTCTTGAAACAAAACTCAGCCAGCACTGCCTGATCGTAGGTGATGACCTCACTGCCACCAATCCAATTCGCCTCCAGATGGCCCTCAACAAGAAAGCAATCAACGGAATCGTCATCAAGCCCAATCAAATCGGGACCGTGCTGGAAGCTTTGGCGGTCGTAGAGATCGCTCGACATGCTGGTCTCAAGATTATTGTTTCACATCGCAGCGGCGATACCAATGATGATTTTATCGCCGATTTCGCAGTCGCTGTCGCAGCCGATTACGTCAAATTTGGCGGTCCTGCGAGAGGAGAACGCGTCTCAAAATACAACAGACTTTTGCAAATTGAAGACCAACTTCTCAAGGCAATGCAAGCACCTACTAGTAAACCGAAATAGAATCTGTTACGCTAAAGTTATGCCAGAGTATAATTGGGAAGCAAAAAAAGACAACCTCAATTGGTTTAACGACGGCAACCTCAATATTGCTCAGACAGTTCTCGATAAACATCTTGCTGATGGGACAGCTACCAAAAAAGCGCTCATTATCGAGGATGATAGCGGCAAAGTCAGTGAATTTACTTTTGAGCAGCTGGTGCGAGAAAGTAACAAAGTCGCCAATCTTCTTTCCAAACACGTCATCAATAAAGGTGATCGAGTCTTTTTGTTCCTGCCGCGAATACCTGAGCTTTATATCAATTTCTTGGGTATCGTCAAGACTGGTGCCATTGCTGGTACCATGTTTTCAGCCTTCGGCTCTGATGCGCTTAAGGATAGGCTAGGTAACTCGGGAGCTAAAGCCGTCTTTACCACCAGAGAATTAGCAGAGCGTATCGAACCTGTTAGAGATGAACTCCCTGACCTGAAAGATATCTTTATAGTCGATGATGGGGAGTATCAAAAAGAACTCGCTGAATGCTCGGAGATTTTCTCAATGTTCCATACGCGACCTGAGGACTATGCTTTTATGCTCTACACCTCTGGTACGACAGGTCATCCCAAGGGTATTATGCACGCGCATTTCGGCCTCATCCAACAGATTGAGAGCGCGAAGTTGTGTCTGGACCTCAAACCTGATGAGATGTACTGGTGCACCGCAGATCCAGGCTGGGTCACGGGTATTGTCTATGGCATCCTTACGCCTCTGGCTCTTGGCGCGACAACATTTGTTCATAACGGGAGATTTGATCCCGATAAGTGGTACTCACTGATCCAAAAGTACAAAATTGCTGTCTGGTATACTGCTCCGACTGCGATTCGCATGCTCATGGCCAAAGGCGACGATCTCATCAAAAAATACGACCTGTCATCACTTCGCTATCTTGCCTCCGTTGGTGAGCCCCTCAATCCAGAACCCGTTCTCTGGAGCCAAAAAGTCTTCGGCGGTAAATACTTTCATGATACCTGGTGGCAGACAGAGACAGGCTCGATTATGATCGCGAATAGCCCTGATGTCCCACTTAAACCAGGCTCAATGGGCAAACCACTCCCCTGGATGCAGGCAGAGATCATTGACGACGAGGGGAAGCCTATACTTGACGGCAGCGAGGGAAATTTGGCATTAAAACCACCGTGGCCATCAATCATGCGTACAGTCTGGCAGAACCAGGAAAAGTATGATTCCTACTTCCTCAATGGTTGGTATCTCTCAGGTGACCGGGCGCGCAAAGACCCTGAAGGCTATTTCTGGTTTATTGGCAGAGCAGATGATGTCATCAAAACAAGTGGTGAGCGCGTGGGCCCTTTTGAGGTTGAGTCTGCTCTTATCTCCTACCCCGGGGTTGTTGAAGCTGGAGTTATAGGCAAACCCGACCCAATTCGCGGAGAAATTATCAAGGCTTTCGTGGTCCTCAAAGAAGGTGTAGAACCATCAGACGATCTCAAAACCAAACTCCAAGAGCACGTCAAAACCCATTTAGCAGGGCATGCATATCCCAGGGAAATTGAGTTCATTGACAAATTACCAAAAACAAGAAGCGGAAAAATCATGCGGAGAATCTTAAAGGCCAAAGAGCTCGGCCAGCCCATTGGTGATACCTCTACTCTTGAGGAGTATTAAGTCCATTTTGTTCTTTTGTATTGAAAGTAATCACAAACTCCCCCCGAGGAGTTACTTTCTTAAAATGAGTTATTGCTTCTGAAAGCGCCTCATGTCTAACCTCCTGATGCATTTTCGTCATCTCTCGACAAATGACGATCTGAATATCACCAAAAACAGTTTGTAACTCTTCTAAAGTTGTGAGTAGTCGGTGTGGCGCTTCAAACATTATAAATGTGGATGGTAAATGCTCCTGTGCCTGCTTGACATTTTGCAAAAACTTCAGACGATGACCACCCTTTCTTGGAGGGTAACCAAGAAAAGTAAATTTATCAGTCGGGAGACCAGAAAACGTTAGCGCTACGATTGGTGAAGATGGTCCCGGGAGTGAGTCAACTGGTATTCTTTCTTTTACACATTCCCGTATCAAGCGGAATCCTGGATCAGAAATCGCCGGAGTGCCGGCATCTGAGACAAGCGCGATGTTAAGACCGTTGCGTAGTGCCGTGAGCACTTCAGGAATACGTCTGATCTCATTTTCCTCATACAATGATAATAGTCTTTGGGAGCGCTCACCGGTTTTGGTCACAGCTAAATCTGGATAACGTTTGGCTAATTCTCTCAATAAAAGACCGGTTTTGCGGGTATCTTCACAGGCTATACCATCAACTGAGAAAAGCGTTTTGATTGCACGAATAGTAATATCGTCAAGGTTACCAAGAGGCGTAGCAACAATAAATAATGTGCCCATTAAAGTTCTACTCCCAAGGCCTTGATATCTTCCCTCAATTTCTCAGCATTGAGATAAAGAATACCATGGATACCCACCCTGTTGGCTCCTTCAACATTTTCCAAAAGATCATCAATAAACAAGACTTCTTCTGGCTGTAGCTTTAGTGTATTGAGGATGATTGTATAGATCTGCGGATTTGGCTTTGCTACTCCGACTTCATTGGAAAAAATGAGGGGATTAAATAGATCGAATAAGTGCGTGGTGCGCATAAAGGCGAGATGAGGAGCGATAGTATTTGACATGACACCGACTGTGTAGTGCTTAGTTCTTAGCTCTCGAGCGATTTGTACCACGTCCTGGTTGATCTGGAATCTTGCTATGAACTTACGGGCAAGAAGCGAGGTCGGAGGCAACTCTGTTTTGACTTGGGTGGCAGTTAGGAACTGCTGCCAAAAGTCCTGCTCTGTTATTTTACCTGTCTCAAGCATCTTCATTGGTTCTGTCCAGTGCTTAGCACGAACCTTTTCAGAGATGTGCAGTGTCAAATCGACATCCTGATACATCCATTCATTGCTCCAATCAAGAAGTACTCCCCCTACGTCAAATATTCCAGCTTTGATCATGGGGAGATTATAGCAGCTTTGAGGTAAAATTACTGATAGCGACGGACAAGTCCGACGACACGGCCTTGAATACGAAGTGATGAGGGGTAGATCGGGTCCATTTTGGAGTTAGCTGGCCTGAGAACAACTTTACCATCTTCTTTGTAAAATTTCTTCAAGGTAGCTAAGTTGTCATCTACCAACGCGACAATAATTTCGCCATTTGTCGCTGTGCTAACTTTCTCAATTACGACAAAATCACCATCCAAGATACCTTCTTCAATCATAGACTCGCCTTTGACTTGCAAAACATAGGAGGTATTTTTGCCACTCAGCATTGAAGCAGAAATTTGAAATGTCGCATTGGGGTCAGTATGAGGTTCTAAAGGCTGACCAGCAGCAATAAATCCCATCAACGGCAGATCAACAGATGGGGAAAGTTCTTTGGCGATAATCGGTACGACGCTTTCATCTTTGATCTTGAGGACTCTGGCGTTGCCATCGTCTTTTTGAATATAGCCCTTGTCAACTAAATTACGAATAATCGCGTGAATTGTCGAGACACTCCTGTGTCCGGTGGCATCAGCCATTTCACGAAGCGTCGGAGAATAACCATTTTTATTTTGAAATTGGGCTAAAAAAGTTAGAAGTTCGCGTTCTTTGCGGTATAAGACACCTGGCATACAGTTGAGCAGTTAATCTTGTTAGGCAGAATAACTGTATAGAAAAAATATAGAACTTTTCGTGTATTTTTGTCAATAAGACATACTGCTATTGTCTGTATCAAACCTGATGTCTTTTGTGTGCTAGAATACATGCATGGATTTTGAGCTAGTCAGCAAATTCAAGCCAACGGGAGATCAGCCAGATGCGATTAACAAACTCACACAGGGAATTTCTCAGGCCAAACATAATCAGGTTCTGTTGGGGGTTACAGGCAGTGGTAAGACGTTTACCATGGCCAATGTGATACAAAATGCCAAGAAGCCAACCCTTGTCATTTCGCATAATAAGACTCTGGCTGCGCAACTCTATCAGGAATTCAGAGATTTCTTCCCCAATAACGCCGTCTCCTACTTCGTCTCATACTACGACTATTATCAGCCTGAGGCATATGTTCCAAGTAGTGATACCTACATCGAAAAAGAAGCAGAGATCAATGAAGAAATTGACAAGTTACGTCTTTCCACGACAACTCATTTACTCACCCGGAGTGATGTGATCGTCGTCGCCTCGGTCTCGTGTATCTATAACCTAGGATCACCTGTTGAATACGGCAAGTTCGTCTTAGAGCTCATGCCGGGACAAAAAATCTCGCAGCGTGACATTCTGGTACGTCTGGCTGACCTCCAATATGAACGCAATGACTACGAATTCAGACGCGGAGCTTTTAGAGTTCGTGGCGGGACAGTGGAACTTCTTCCAGCATACATGGATACTGGCATCAGGATGGAACTGGGGACAGAGACAGTAACATCAATTGTTGAATTTGATCCACTAACAGGCGAGACGCTGCAAGTCTATCCAAAAATCATGATCTATCCTGCCAAACATTATATGACCGATCCTAAGACATATGATAAAGCATTTGCCGCTATCAATGCAGACACCGACAAGCAAGTAGCCTTTCTCAAATCTCAGGGTAAATTGGTAGAAGCCCAACGCCTCGCCCAGCGCACCAAATATGATTTGGAGATGATCCGTGAAGTAGGATACGTCAACGGTATTGAGAACTACTCGATCTACTTTGATGGGCGCAAGCCGGGTGATCCACCGTATACCCTGATAGACTACTTTGACTATAATAGCAAAGACTGGTTGTTAGTCGTTGATGAATCCCATATCACCCTCCCGCAAATTAGAGGAATGTACAATGGTGATAGATCTCGAAAAGAAACACTCATCGATTATGGCTTTCGTCTGCCTTCGGCTCTGGACAACCGTCCGCTTCGCTTTGAAGAGTTCATGCGACATGTCAATCAAGCCATCTATGTCTCAGCAACGCCTGAGGAATACGAAATGTCTCTTGCCAAAGAAGATGATGGAATTGCAGAACAGCTCATCCGTCCAACGGGTATTGTCGATCCCCACGTGACCATCAAACCAACAGCAGAACAAATCCCAGATCTTATGAACGAGATCAAAAAACGGGTTGAAAAGCATCAACGCGTGCTCATTACAACCCTTACCAAAAGAATGGCTGAAGAATTATCAAGCTATCTGGAGGAACATCAGATCAAAGTCGCCTATCTCCATTCAGATATCATTACGCTTGAGAGACAAGACATTTTGGATAGTTTGCGTCTGGGCGAAGTCGATGTCCTAGTCGGGATTAATTTGCTTCGGGAAGGCCTCGACCTCCCCGAAGTGACGCTCGTTGCAATTTTGGATGCAGACAAAGAGGGCTTTCTCAGAAGTCGAACTTCCTTGATCCAAACAATGGGTCGTGCTGCTCGCAACGTCGACAGTGAAGTCATCATGTATGCAGACCATGTGACCAAATCAATGCAGGCTGCTCTGGATGAAGTCGAGAGACGCCGTGAGATTCAACTGGCGTATAACAAAAAGCACCATATCACCCCTCAAAATATCGACAAAGCAATCAGAGCCAAGCTCATCGAGCAACAAAAAGAAGAAAAAGACGGCAAACCATCAGTAGATTTTCTCCTCAAAATGGGCAAAAAAGAAGTATTACTTCCAGATGAACGAGAAAAATTAATCAAACAATTAAGAAAAGAGATGAAAACAGCAGCTGACGGTCTGGACTTTGAGACCGCCACACTCCTTCGTGACCAGATCCGAAGACTCCAGGGGAAATAACTAGAGAGGAAAAACGTACATGATATCCTCAACTGTCTCAGTTTGGGCTCCTTGAGAGAGATAGTATTTTACAGCAGCTTCATTTGTTTTACTGGTGAGCACCCATATTTCATGTGCTCCTGATTCTTTGGCAATTTTTTTAAGCTCGACAAATAAGAGCTTTCCTATACCTTGCCTTCGCTTGGTAGATTTTGTCTCTACTTCATAAAGAAGAACTTCTGCGTTTTTACTGTCTAGCCGGTCTAATTTGTAGGCAATGACAAAACCCACAATTTCGGTACTATCAAAACAGAACAGAAGAATATTTTTAGGATCGCTAAAAAACCTAACGCAATGCTGCACATCCCAATTTTGATCTGGGAATGATGCATTAAATTGCTGAATTTGTTCCTGTGTCAATGACAAAACACGTTCTACTTGCATTAGACTCTTTCCACCAAAATCATATTTGTCGTGCCTGATTGGCCAAAAGGCATGCCAGCTGCGATGACAAAAGGTTCGCCCTTCTGCAATTTCAGAACAGTATTTTTCTCAGCTATATGTTTGGCTTGCTCTCGCATGTCCATGAAATCCTGCGTTGGCTTGATCTCATACGGGAAAACCCCCCAGGAAAAATTCAGTCTGCGAAGCGTCTCTTTGACAGGCGTCAAGGCAATTATGGCCTGCTGTGAGCGGTGACGGGATATCCGCTGAGCTGCTTTGCCATGATGTGTGAAGACTACCACGAGACTGGCGCCAATCTGATTGGCGACGTGTCCGACATTGCTGCTAACTGCGTTGCCTATCGCCTGTTCGTGCTCAAATTCGCGTCTGGTGACATAGGGCACTGCGTTCGTGATGATCTGTGTCATCATTCTTACTGTCTCAACGGGAAATTTGCCCATCGCCGATTCTCCTGAAAGCATAACAGCATCAGTGCCATCCAAAATTGCATTCGCAACATCGGTCACCTCTGCACGAGTCGGGAGCGGATTGGTCATCATCGACTCAAGCATCTGGGTAGCAGTAATGACGGGCTTGGCGTGCTCAAGACAAAGATTGATGAGTTGTTTTTGTAGATGCGGCACTTGCGCCATAGGAACTGCAAGTCCCAAATCTCCTCTTGCGACCATGATGCCATCTGAGACAGCCAGGATACGCGTGATATTTTCGATTGCTTTGGCAGTCTCAATTTTGGCAATCAGCATAATTCGTGAACCACTGGGCAGTAACTTACGTACTGCCTCGACGTCTTTTTCTGATTGGACAAAAGAGATTGCCAAGGCATCAACTCCCTCTCCTACCATGAGCTCAATATCTTCCCGGTCTTTTTTGGTAAGACCGTGATTTTCCAAATGCAGCCCTTGGGCATAAAAACCTTTAAAAGAAATGAGAGGACCGCCAACAATTACTTTGGCTACAGCCCTATCCTTGCCTTCTTGTATAACTTCCATCCGGATCTTGCCATCATCGACGTATATTTCAGCCCCTTTTTTGAGTTGAGGGATGATTGTTGGATAATTTACCGAAATCCTTTTCTCGGTCCC
>DASZRR010000115.1:0-6294 GCA_035549055.1 Patescibacteria group bacterium
ATCAAAGCACTACCGATGATCATAGCCCCAAGTCCATCAAATCGACCATCCCCCGTCACAATATAAAGCGTCAAAGCAATCATACTAAGAATCGAAGCGCTTGTGCCCATTAGATCAAGGATAAATGTCGTCTTGATCTCAACAAGTGAGGACCGATAAAAGATGGCAAAAAGGTGTTTGAGTGGACGCTGACGAATAAGTCGACGATAACTGAGAGAAAAGCCATAGCCATTGGTAAATATACTCAAAAATAAAATAAGAAAAGCGTATTCCATATCTTTGAGAGGATGAGGATGAATAAAGCGTTGATAACCAAAATAAAGAGACAAGACAGCCGTACTTCCCAACATCACTAGAGCTGAGATGAGAGTCCAGAAATAGATTTCCCGTCCATAACCAAAAGGATGAGTCCGATCTTCTTTACGAAGAGACCTTTTAAGACCCAAAACGAGAAAACCACTGGAAACCAAATCAGTCAGGCCTTCCAGAGCCTGCGTCAACATCACAATACTGCCTGAAAGCCAGGCTACAATAAGACTGGAAATAAGGTCAACAATGTCAATCAAAAAAGAAGTAACGACAACACGACGGGACGTGACACGAGTATCTTTCATCTATAAATAGTATACCCCATTTCTTATTGATTTCTCACACTATTTCATTTTTGAATATGCTATAACTGTACTATGGCTGATCAAAAATGGTTCAGGGCCAAAAGATTTGGCTGGGGCTGGACACCAGCGACTATCCAGGGATGGATCATAACCATACTTGCTGCCCTCTTTGTCGCCTGGTTCACTATCGTCTACCTCCAAAGGCTGAGAGACCCCCTTTTCAACCCTATCGTCTCAACTATTATTTATCTCGTCTTAGTAAGTACTGTCAGTATCAGTTTGATGATCATTTGCTTTAAAACTGGCGAAAAACCACGCTGGAGTTGGCCCGCTTCGACACAGACAAATCGAAGCCGTGGAAATAAAAAACGAAAAAAATCTTAATACAATTTATAGTCATCGCTTTGTTTTTGATAGAGAAAAAAGTTGAGTTCATGATTATCCTTGTCCATGTGGAAAAGAATTCTGACTCCACCCCGATAGACTTTATAAAATTCTTCGCCATCTAAATCCTGTTTTTTGACGAGTCGTCTGAATTCTTCCTCTGTCAACCCGACAACCCAATTAATTGCATTAATGACGCTACCGGGTTTGATATTGCTTGAGACTGCTCCTCCTCCCAAATATTGAGCTAAGGCTTCAGTTAGTTCTTCCTTGGTCTCTCCCTCAATCGCATCGCGTCTGTTACTTTCTCGCCACTCTTTGGGCAAATAATTGACTGTCCACCCACCTAAATTGCCTCGATCAATTCTCTCCACTTCTTCTTCTATTTCCTGCGTATCATCTGCCACTTCCTGCAAAGCCTGCTCCACTTTCGCAGGCATCACAATCGACTCTCGAGGAGGCCTCTCGCCCTCCTCAAGCCGATCCAGTAATTGTTGGTATATCCATTCTTCATGAGTATCAAACCACTTTGAAAAAAAACCATTAAATTCATGAGCGACTTTCAATGTCGATGGTGAAAGTCCACTTGCGCTCTCACGTGTGAGGCTCGTTGCCATTGCCTCGGCAGTCTCCCACAAGACATCCTCCATGAGTCCTCCCTGCTCATATGCAACGCGTGTCCATTCAGCCAAATACGCTCTTTCACTCGGGCCCAAGTGTGACAGAAATGGATCGATCCTATACTTCAGCGCATTCCAGCTTTTTTTGCTGTCTTCTGGTCGAGGTTGGTTACCAAAAAAGCTTTCCAGAAGCGTGGCTTGCTCTTCTGTAATCACCTCCTGCGCCGACTCCATGATGTTCCCTTGCTGCAACTGACGCTCAAGCCAAAGCCCCATTCCTTCACGTCCATACTGTCTTCCTGTCACAAAAAATGAGAGATAGAGAAAATGCTCAACTGGTGCAGTTTGGGGGACAGTAAAAGAACCAGTCCTCAGATTCATCTCCGCTCCTTTAGGGACCATTTGTATCAAATCACGCGTCGCGTGCGTCCCGATGACTAACTCTGCCAAACTCTGCGGATTCCAGGGCAAACCGTCTTTGAAACGTTCTGAAAAATTCGCATACTTGTCTTGTTTGCTATTGATAACATCCTGCAGTCGTTCCCACTGCCGCCTCCGCGCTGTCAACTGGCTAGCTAACTGTATTCGCTCAACCGTCAATATCCTCAGATCGTTCTGAACGATAGCAGGAGTGGGTTCACCGTCATCCACAAGCCACTCTGGAAGAGCATCTCTATAGACAGGACCAAAAGGAACCTCCAAACTCATTTCTGAACTTTCATCAGCATGATTGTCATCGTCGTGATCACGTCTTTCCATATCAACGTCCACATGAGCCTCATGTCCAATCCTCTCCAGAAGCTTTATATGGTCGGCAAACATAAAAGCCCACATCGCAGCATCTCCACCAAACCATGCTGGCTTGCGTGGAGCATGATTCATGAGGAAGATCGTGTGTCTATCCATCTCTGAGGCTGGAACTGGCTTTATCGGCTGAAAAACTTGACCATTTCCTGGGGTGCCCTTCCATAATTCTTCTGTACTTTTACTAGCAAATACCGAATATCTATTTACAAGCTGTCGAAAATACATATTGGCATCTCCAAGAGGAACGTTAGCCATTGTCAATCCATCCACAATAAATCCATAGGTAGCATCTACTGTTCGTTTGCTGTCAACGGCTATAATATCTGTCAAAAGGTCACGAGATCCTTCAGCCAAATGGGCAATTTGCTCGTTGACTCGACCATTGGCCTCAATCAGACTTCTGGCAGATCGATTGATCGCATTCCGTACCATCGTCGACATCTGCATATACTCATTGAGTTCATCGAGTCGTTCCTGTGGATAATCAAAAAGCGTCAATGTTGTTGGAGGAGGATCACTTTCTACCTCAGCGTATTCGGGAGTTACTAATGTAAGTTGGGGTGAAGAACGAACAGGCTCTCCATCGTGAGGTGGAGGGGTAACAAGAGCAGAACTTGCATCAACTCTTCGTCTCTCAAGAGCCATCCTCAGCGATTATAGCAACTCTTAGCCCAAAGTGTAGGCGAGAAATAAAAATTATTTTTTCTTATCTTTAGGCAGCTGTGAGGTACAGTTGGGACAGCGAGTGGCTTTGGCTGAAATTTCTGAAAAACAATAAGGACATTTTTTGGTCGTAGGATCTTCTGTCCCTTTGGAACGGTTCGTAATATCTTTTAATTTGTTCATGGGGACGACGACAAAGAAATAAATGGCTGTCGCGACTATGAGGAAGGAGATTAATGCATTAATGAAATCGCCAAGAAGAATCGTCGCCTTACCGACATGGAGCGCAAGATTGGAAAAATCAGGAATCCCTCCAGCAATTCCCAAAAAAGGCGTAAAAACATCTTTGACGAAAGACTGCACCACACTATTGAAAGCCGCACCCACGACGATACCCACAGCCAGGTCAACGACGTTACCTCTGAGAATAAATTTTTTAAATCCTTCTATCATATTTCGTTTATAGCACAAAGACGACCAAATGAGCAATTATAAGAGGGAAAAATTACTTTGCGACAGAATATTTGACATACAAATCCTCTTTGTCTTGCTTTAACTTTTCAAGCTGTGCCTCAATATTATGCAGTGCTTCTTTGAGATGAGGTTTTTGGCTAAAGTCAAGAACGTTAGTGATTTCTGCCCATTGTCTGATCAGCTGCTTATTGCGGTTATCAAGAGCTGTACGAATATACTCAAATTGAATATGACGTGTAAGAGTATGCCACTCTGGGAACTGGCCAAGATACTCAGGATCATACTCACCAAGCTCGATAGCTTTTTGCAGCGTCAGTCTCCCAGCAGTAGGATTTGCTCTACCTTTGCCCAAACTGCCTTCTGATTCGTGATCTTCCATAGCGCTATTATAACACCACGGCCTAGCATTAATTCAAAAGGACGATTGAGAGATTAAGAATGCCTGCAAAACTTACCCAAGCCAGATAAGGATAAAATAAATAACTGGCAGTTCTATCAAATTTTTTGAACTCCTGAAGCGTAAGAAGCAGAAAAAACCACAACATGACTATTTCACCAAAAGCCAAAAGCGGCAGCTTCAAGCCGAAAAACAGTATCGACCATAAAGCATTCAGGAAAATTTGAATTGCAAACAAACCAAAGCCGCGCCGCTTTGCTCCCTTTTTGTTGCTATTCCAAAATAAATACAAGGCAATCCCCTGAAAAACGTACAATACAGTCCAGACAGGACCAAAAAGAGAATTAGGCGGGTTAAAAAAAGGCTTTCTTAACGTCTCGTACCACGTCGGAATTGCCTCAAGAGTAAAAAAACTACCAATAGCTCCTGCGATAAAAGGAATGACCAGTGAGATAAGCAAGCGCCCAAGCTTCATTCTTTCATGATAGCAGAAAAGAAAAAATCTTGTGGCTTTGACTATTCACACGACAGACGCAGAACGCAAAAAATCGCATTTTTTCTATACACTTTATTCATCACTCGCTGTAAAACGGATCACCCTGGTAGAAATCATCTCATCCTACACTGAACTATCATTTATTATCCAAAAACAAGATACGGAGATTGCTCTTGCTACCCTCAATCCATACGCAAAATAGACAAACTATAGGTTTTGTATAATATCTGCTATAATCTGTGCCTGTGAGCAAAGAGGCAGATGAATTATTCTTTAACTCTTTACAAAATTTTGAAAACCAAGGGTGGCCCTTTCATATAGCTGATCCAGAAATTTGGCGCTACAGGGATAGACTTTTGGTACCAGGGGGCCGTGCGCTTGATCTGGGTATAGGTTATGGTCGTAACAGCCTACCGCTTGCTCTGTGGGGCATGCCAGTTATAGGGTATGACCTCGACCAACATGCAGTCGACCTTATGAATAAAATGGCTGCTGAACGAGCGCTTACTATCTCCTCACACGTTGCTGATGTGACAAAGCTTGATCTTTCAGGCCAGCAATTTGATACCGTGCTTCTGAGTAGCCTTTTCATCCATTTCCCAAATCGAGAACAGGCACTTGAGGTTTTTGATAAAGCAATAGATGCACTCAAACCAGGTGGACATCTTTATCTGCGTGCACTTGGCAAAGCTGATGATGCATATGAGCAATTTCTCTCTATGTCCAAATATAATCCATATTCTTATCAACAAATTGATGAAGATGTTCTCATCGCGCCTTGCGGCTGTTCAGGTGAGATGCAACTGGAACCCCACCTTTTTTTCGATCAAAATGAGCTCGTTCAAAGAGGAATCCAGCACGACTTAAGGATTGTTCATTCCCAAACGGTCCCTCAAACGGGCGCTGGTAATGTCATGTTTGGCGAGGACTGGCAGGTTGAGAGCTCGCCTTACAAAACAAATGGCATGATCACTATGATTGGACAGAAAAAGGAGACGGGTAGTGGTGAAGAGTAAGTATTCTCTAGGCATTAGTCTGAGGCTTTGAATAGAGCTGAATTTGCTCATTATCGCCTGCGTGCTTCTCAGTTTTTTTCTCAAAATGGTGATTGTTTTCTATAAAAATTTTCTGAGCTGTGAGATAGTTGGCTAAATCCTGCTGATTTGTTGCGTGCAAAAGGCCAATTCCATAATCTAAAGCATGATTGCGAATGTTACGACGCACTTGTTTGACTTTCTTTGCCACGTTGGCATCAATTTCTTCTTTACCTATAGGAATACTGGCAGGACTCAAAAATTGAACAGCCGTAACTTGAAGAAAAGCAACTCCTGCGGCGAAAAGTGCAAAGCTCTCCTGAGGAGTAGAGATTGGTTGCTGCTTGTCATCGAGTTCTACCATTTCCTGGCGCACAATATGATTAAGAATAGACATCGGACCTTTCAACTCTCCCTTACCTTTTAATGGCCAGCCTTTAATTTGCGTCTCAAAAGTAATCCCTCGAAAGAGATTATTTGTCGCTATTGCCTCCTGTCCGTGCTCAGCAGAAACTTTATCTAACAGTGTTACCCCTATTTCTGCCTGCGATAATGCTTCTGCTTCCGCCGAGCCGGGATCTGCCTCTTGCCGAATTAGTGCAGCCTGGGCATCCATCAAGCCCTGTCCAGCGTTAAACACCGATTCATGCACATCGACACGAGGCGCAAGCGTTCTCATCGCAAGATGAGGATTACGCTCAAGAGGATTAAGAAGACGAGCGGCACGTTTTACTACTTCTTCGCGTACGCTACCCAACCGCTCCGGCAGTGGATCAAGCTGAGGTTCTTCTTTAGACTGTCCTCC
>DASZRR010000116.1:0-2541 GCA_035549055.1 Patescibacteria group bacterium
ATTATGGCAAAAACTTACTTTTTCTTAAAGAGATAATAAATGACAAACCCTACGATAGCTCCATTGAGCAAGATAATTGCGATGAGGACAGGGGGAATATGGACAAAAAAGGATGAAGGTTTTGGAGTTTGATGATTCTCAAGTTGGAAATAGGTATCATTAATAAAACCATTTTTATCTTTGACCCTCAGCATCGGGAAAATATACACCTGGGAATCATCGGTGTAGTCATAGGTAAAGGCTTTTGTTGTTTTACTTGTTCCGTCCCCCACATCCCAAAAATACGAGACAATAGGAGCAGATCCTGGATGGGATGAGGTAGCATCCAGATGAACAGCTTGATGGTCAGCCAGCTGAATAATATCGTTTTTAGGGTCATTTATCTGCTTGTTATCAACAGTAATAACAGCTTGGGGAAGTTTATATGCTTGCGTAGGAACGATGTTGATGAGGATTGCCTGGAGAAGCGGTTTAGTATTGGGATCACTGTACCCGCCATAATCAGCATTAATTGTCAGAAGAAAAGAACCGATTTTTGTGTATGTGTGAGTGGCTTTGAGTCCATCTGTCTTGGTCCCATCTCCAAAATCCCAGTGAAACGTCGTTTTGGCAATAACGCTATCCGGGAAAGGCAACATGTTGGCATCCAACTCAAAATGAAGAGGAGTATTGACCAGATAGTTTTGGGGTGTACTGTCTTGGGGAAGAATAAAATTATTTAGCGAGGTGACATAGACAGGATAAAAGCCAGTATACTTGCCATCTATCAGGAAAAAGGGCGGCTGACCTGAAAGATGGGCAGAAACTGAAGTAGGTATTACGACCGACAACAAACCCAACGTTATGACCAAACGTTTTATCATACTTAAAAGACTTTCTGATATGTCTTATTTGCGTCTCAGCGCAAAAACCAATGCAACCGCTGAAAGTCCCACTGCAACGATACTGAGCAAGTCAGCATTTGATGTCTTTGCAGGTGTCATAACCTCAGGCGTTGGCGAAACCAAATCGTTGATGATTTCAGTCGTCGAATAAGGCGGCGGAGCAGAATCGTCATCAGGACCTTTCGAGAGCTTAGGGTCATGGTCCCACGAAACAACTGTTCCATCGGAATAGGTTTGATACGCTTTCCATTTCAGTGTTGTTGGTGTACTTGGCACTTGAGCTTGAAAGAGAAAATCATCTCTCTGTCCTGATGGGATACTCCCTCCAGTCCAGTCAATTTCAGTCACTTTGGCACTGTCACCTGTACCATTTTTCTTGATATCAATTGTCCAGCCAGCTTTGACATTAGGTGTCACTTCTTTGAGTCCATCAGGAATCAGAAGTTTGATAGCAACAGTTGGGTTGTCTTCCTCACTTGGAACACTCATCGTAAATTCCTGAAAGGCAGCGACGCCAACACTACTAGGATGAACGATCACGTGGGCAAAAGCAGGTGCAACGCCTAGGAACACTGCAGCAATTATTGTTAGCAAACTAACTATACTTTTCTTCATCATAGTTCACCTCCTTTCTTTTTTTGGTCGCAAATCTCGATCTTATCATACCACCAATGATGATAATTACCAGAGCTAATAGTATTCCCAGGTAAAATAGATTATTTTTTAGCCAGTTTGAGCTTTGAGCTGGAGAAGGGATACTTGCAGTCCGCGAGACGCGAATATCATCTTTGAGCGTGAAGTCTTGAAAAGCATGGGGAGTCTGAGGGTGGCCAATGACCTCCACGGTGTAGACGTCTCGTCTAGGAAAAGTATAGAAAACACTAGCATTGGAAAGACTCGGCTGAGAACTATTTTGAAAAAGGTCTTGGCTATAAATTTCCTTGCCAGCCTCGAGAATTTTGAATGTACAGTTACAGATTTTGGGATCAAATCTACCTGTCTTGTCTTTAAAGTCGAAGAAAAAGCTCGCGACTTGTCCGACAATTGGATCATCCTCAGGATCGATATGAATGACAGCTCCAATTGTGCCATCGGTGATGAGAACATGAGCCAAGGCTTGATTGAGGACACTAGCTCCTAGAAATAAGAAGCTTAATAGTACAAGTAACGTCAGGTTTTTGATGATCATAGCTTACTCTATTTTCAAAGTAAAATCAGCAGTAAAAAGGTGATTATCAGGGTTGAACTGAGCAAAGACACGATATACCCCTGGCTTGATTGGGCCATAGAGTCCGAGAGGCAAAAATTTGACAGTTGGACCACCATTCGCGTTGTCAGGTGGTGGGATGAGATTGTTGGGATGGACGTGGATATAGTCAAATGTCTGTTCATTAATCATGACGAGATGGCCAAAGGAGGCCAGATATGGTTTGAGATTGGTGATAGGTTGTTTTGTCTTGGCGTCTTTAACAGTAAAAGTAATGATCTGATTACCGATTGAAAGCTGTTGAGCAAGAAGAGGCTTGGGATAACTCATCGTCACTTGATACTTACCAAAAACTTTGGTGAGTTGCGTATCGGGTGGTGTTGTGCTCTTTTTGATATTTGTTTGGTCGCCAACAGGGAGGCTAAATCCCATTTGTTGCTCGATACCACC
>DASZRR010000117.1:0-6197 GCA_035549055.1 Patescibacteria group bacterium
GTAAAGAAAAAGAGAAAGTTTTTTCTGGAGAGTTCTCGCCAAGATAAAAAGGAGAAAAAGTTCTAGGAAAAACAGAATAATAATTTCCATTTAAAGATTGAGGTTGGGCTTTTGTGATTGTTGAGTAGCAGGCGTTAGATCGAGGAGCTCCACTTCAAAGATAAGCGTAGAATTGGCAGGAATTGATCCCTGGGCAGTATTTCCATAACCCAAATCGGGTGGGATTGTTAATTTTCTTTTCCCGCCGACTTTCATACCAACTATTCCTTGGTCCCATCCCTTGATGACCTCTCCTTTCCCAAGAGTAAAGGTAAAGGGCTGGTTGCGGTCATAGGAACTATCAAATTTCTTACCATTAGTCAATGTGCCGGTATAGTTTACTTTTACTGTATCGCCAATTTTTGCTTCAGCACCTGTTCCCACAGTCAGATCCTCAATCTTTAATTTTGCAGAAGGTACGGGAGTAGTAGTGGGTTGATTAAATGTTGGGACAGATGCGGAACTAACAATCTTTTTAGGAATATTTATAACAACAAGCCCTATAATATAAAGCAAAACTACCCCTGCAATAAAAATCAGTAGTCGTTTCATAATGTGCCTATTGTAGCGCAAAAACTCAAAAATAAATAGATGTATGCTATGATACGCTCATGCAAATTCTTACAACATCCGGATGGGCAGATTACGAGCTGGTAGATAGCGGTGAAGGATACCGCTTGGAACGCTTTGGCAAGTACATTATTGCCAAGCCAGATCCGCAGGCGGTTTGGAAGCGAACTCTTACACAAGATATATGGAAGAGTGCTGATGCGATTTTCCAAAATAATCATTGGGAGAAGCAACCGGAATTTCCGGATAAGTGGGTAATGAAATATAAAGAGATTTTGTTTTTTGCCAAATTAACTCCTTTTAAGCATACAGGTATTTTCCCTGAGCAGCATATACAGTGGGATTATCTAGAAGAAAAGATTAAGAAAAGTGATCGACCAGTAAAAGTGCTCAATTTATTTGGTTATACCGGTATAGCCGGTCTTATTGCTGCTAGCTCTGGTGCTCAGGTGACGCATGTGGATGCCTCGCGGCCAGCTATCAGTTGGGCAAGGGAAAACCAAAATCTTGCTCAGCTTTCAGACAAGTCAATCAGATGGATTTTAGATGATGCAATCAAGTTTGTTCAAAGAGAAGTAAGGCGGGGAAATCGTTATGATGGCATTATTATGGATCCGCCAATTTATGGTCATGGACCCACTGGTGAGTTGTGGGACTTTCCTAAAAGTTTTCCGGAGCTTGTAAAATTATGTAGTCAGGTTTTATCAGACAAGCCGTCGTTTGTTATTGTTAACGCTTATGCTATTTCCTCATCAGCACTGATGCTTGAAAATGTTTTGCGTGATTATTTGCCGGCTGGCGAGCTAGAAATTGGTGAGTTAGCTCTTGAAGAAAAAAACAAAAAAAGACTTCTTTCAACAGGAATCTTTGCCCGTTGGTCAGCTGAGTAACCCTGCGGTAACGAAAGCGGCAAGGGTGGCACTGGCTCTCCATTTTTTTTCTTGAATTTCTTTTTTAAGTGTTTCTATTGAAATTAAACGTAGTTGTAAGTCTTCATTTACATCAAAGTTAGTAGCCTGTGTTTTTTGTACGCGAGTGGCCTTTACAAAATGTACTCGATGGAGGTCTTTTGTTGGGTACTCACAAAATTGGCCTAAATATTCCCATTCTCCTTCTGTATAGCCTGTCTCTTCTGCCAGTTCTCTTTTGGCACTCTCAAGTGGCTCCTCTCCATCTTCAATATGACCGGCTGGAAGCGTGTGGATTACTTTATCAATTGCGTATTTATATTCATCAATTGTTACGATATTGTTCCCTTTATCCAGTGCGACAATCATAGAGTAACTGGGTTTTTCAATGACGCTGTAGTCCGGGATGATATTACCATTGGGGAGCTCAACCTTATCCTCATATACTTTTAGAAATTTGGTATCGATGACTGTTTTTCGATCAAGTTTTTTCCAACTCATACTATCTGTTTAAATCAGGCACGTCTTGCACTAATTGATTATACATTTTATCTTTGATCATTTCAGTGAAATCCTTAGTTGAAAGTTTACCGTCGGGACTAATTTCATGATAAGTGAATGGCTTACTAATTCTTACTTGGGGGCGACGATGGAGCTCTCCTTGGTGGGCAACTGTAACTACTTGTGCGGGTATATCAGGAAAGTAGCGTCTCAGGAGCAGAGCAGGTCCGGACATAACTTTGCTGATGTCATTTTGAGGTGTGCGTGTCTCTTGTGCGAACATTCCTACCAGTTGCCCTGAATCAAGCGTCTCCCTTACCTCATCAATAAATTCAGGGTCTAAAGATCCTCTATGGATAAGGATCGGATTTCCGGCTGCATCTAATAAATTCCCAGCGACACGTTTGATGATTGAAGGTTTTTTGGGAAGTGGCTGAGTATCTGTATAGAGGTACGTTTTGTTTGGATCTGTTTCAGGACTTCCGGATAGGGTATCACTTTCAGGTGTAGGCATAGGAGGGGCTAGCTTGCCTGTTCTGATCAGCACTTTTTCATCCTCTTTAATTTCTGGATGAATGAGTACATCTTTTGAAACAATGCGGAGTGAGCGGTCTGCAGTTCTTGTTGCAATCCATGGGAGAATAAAAATATCAAGAAAGTTCACATGGTTACTTAAAACTAGGCCTGGGCCCGCATGTATTAATGCTCCTTCTACTTGGGTTAAGCGAAGTCGAGCTGCCATCTCTGTTCCTATTGCTAAGGCTTTCCATCCCGGATTATCCAGTGCCGGGTCTTCTATGCGATTACCAAAAAAAGTTTTGACGTCTTGTGGTTGATACTCTGCTCGTCTTGCCATAAAAAAAACCCTTCAGGGGGTAGTGGTGATAGTATATACCAAATCTCTATTTTTTGTCGGGGATCGGAGAATTGAACTCCGGTCACACGGACCCCATCCGCGCATTCTACCGTTAAACTAATCCCCGCAACTGTCGTATTATACAACAAAAATAATGATACAGATTGCCACAGTATGAGTCCTTGTAAAAAACACGAAATTCTTCTACTATGAACTCACTTTATGGCTCGCTCCTCTAGTAATACTAAATCCACAGCAGTTATCCAACCTCAGACAGATGCTGCGCAAAAATTGGAATCTATCAAGATGGCAATGGAGCAGATCGAGAAACAGTACGGTCGGGGATCAATTATGCGCTTTGGTGAAGCTGCCGGGAAATTGGATATTTCCGTTGTCTCAACAGGCTGCTTGCCTTTGGATTTGGCTTTAGGCGTTGGTGGTTTGCCGAGGGGAAGGATTGTTGAAATTTATGGTCCCGAAGCTTCAGGAAAGACTACGGTCTGTCTTTCAACTATCGCTCAAGCTCAAAAGCATGGCGGGATTGCGGCTTTTATTGACGCTGAGCACGCGCTTGATCCATTATGGGCGGAGCGAATTGGTGTCAAATTGGATGAGCTTTTGATCTCCCAACCGGACACGGGCGAGCAGGCATTAGAAATTGCTGAGAGTTTGGTACGCAGTGGTGGAATTGATGTTTTAGTTATTGATTCAGTCGCTGCGCTCGTCCCGCGAGCAGAGATTGAGGGAGAGATGGGGGATGCTGTAGTTGGCCTTCAAGCTCGCTTGATGTCTCAGGCTCTTCGTAAATTGACTGCAGTTATTTCTAAATCCAAAACTGTTGTTATCTTCACAAATCAACTACGACAGAAAATTGGTGTAATGTTTGGTAATCCAGAGACTACTACTGGTGGTTTAGCTCTTAAATTTTATGCTTCAGTTCGTATGGATATTCGTAAGATAGAGACCATCAAAGATGGGGATAAGGCAATTGGTTCGCGACATCGCGTCAAAGTGGTCAAAAATAAAGTTTCAACTCCATTTAGGATAGCAGAATTTGATGTTTTTTCAGATGGAATTTCTCGAGAAGGGGGAATTCTTGATGTAGGAGTTGAGATGAACGTCATTACCAAGTCTGGTGCATTTTTCCGTTATAACGATCAAATGATTGGTCAAGGGAAAGCTGCGGCGATTGACTGGCTGAAAGAAAATACTGATGAGACTAAGAAAATTGTCCAACAGATTATGAGTAAGAGCAAAGATGGCGGAATGCCCGTGGCAGTGGGTGTTGAGGAAGAGGAAGAAGATAGCGATGAGACTCTCTCCACAACTCCTTAGGAAGAATGGATCAAGTAGATAAATACTTTGCCCTCACTCTCCGTTTTTTGGCCTATCGTCCGCGTTCTGTTGAAGAGGTAAAAAAGAACCTCCAAAAGAAAAAAGTTTCTTCTGAGATAATCTCGATTATTATTAGCCGCCTTGAGGAAGAACATTTTCTCAATGATGAAGAATTTGCTCGATGGTGGAAGGAACAGCGAACAAAGAATCGTCCCCATAGTGATTATTTCATTAAGTTAGAGTTGAGTCGAAAAGGGATATCCAAAGAGATTGTCTCCAAAATATTTCATGAGTCAGACCCCACGAACTCATCAGATCATGACAAGGCAATTTCACTTCTCAATAAATACAAAAAACGTTTTATTAATTTATCACCTCCAGAACGGAATAAAAAAATTCAAGGATTCCTGATGAGGCGAGGATTTAATTTTGAAACTATTAAGGATGCAATTGACGAGGTCTTCGGAAAAGACTATAATATTAGCAGGTAGCAAGGAGACTGTTACTGAACGTGAAATATGGTTATTACTCCATCACTCACATTGCTTAACATCTAAAAGCGTTTAGCGCTTCTCCTTGTCATGCCTCACTATTTATGGCAGATACTACACAGCAAGATTTATTGGTTCTTGAGAAAAAATTATTAGATCGTCAGGAACGGTTAGAGGAGAAGCAGGAACAGCTTATTCAGGACCGTGAGGAAGTTGATCGAGCTCGACAGGAATACTTCAAAAAACTTGAAGATATTTCAGGTTTGACCCGTGAAGAAGCTAAGCAAAGCCTGCTGGACGAAACAGAGCGAGATTCTGCGGGCATGGTTGCTAAGATTATCAAAGAAAAAGAAGAAGAAGCCAAGGCCACTGCTGATCAAAAAGCCCGCGAGATTTTAGTCGATGCGATGCGACATGGTGCTCTTGATTATATCGCTGAATATACTGTGACTGTTGTCAAAGTAACTGATGAGGATATGAAGGGGCGAATTATTGGTAAAGAGGGCCGCAATATTAGGGCTTTTGAACAGGCAACGGGTATTGATGTCGATCTGGATGAAGAAGGCGTTATTAAGCTATCCTCGTTTGATAGTGTCCGTCGAGAAATTGCTCGACGCTCTCTTGAGAAGTTGCTTAAAGATACACGTATTCAACCTTTTCGCATTGAGGAAGTAGTTGAGCAAACTCGTAAAGAGGTAGAAAAGATCATGTTTGATGAAGGCCAGAAGTTAGCAGCTGAGGTTGGCGTCTACAATCTTCCCAGTGAGTTATATCAAACTCTAGGAAGGTTTAAATTTCGTACCTCATTCGGACAAAATCTCGTCGTTCATACCCTAGAAGAGACTAAAATTGGTATCCAGATTGCCCATGAGGTGGGCGCTGATGTCAATATTGTCAGACTAGGATGTCTTTTCCATGATATTGGTAAAGTTGTTGAAGGCGAAGGGAGTCATGTAAAACTAGGAGTTGAATACCTCCATCGATTCAATCTTCCTGAGGCTGTAGTTAATTGTGTCGCAGAACATCATGAAGATAAGCCTTTCTCAAGTATTGAATCGGTTATTGTGCATATTGCTGATGCTATTTCTGGAGCAAGACCAGGAGCACGTTTTGAAGATATTGAGAACTATGCAAAACGCCTCAAAGAGATGGAAGAAATTGCTAAGAAATACGATGGTGTTGAGGATGCCTATGCTTTTGAGGCAGGACGCGAACTGCGTGTCATTATCAATCCAGGCAGACTTGATGATGCACAGACAGTAATTCTCTCAAAAAAGATTCAAGAAGAAGTTAGCAAAGCTCTGGCTGTTCCTGGTGAAGTAAAGGTGACAGCTATTCGTGAGTTCCGTTCAGTCTACCCCGAACATACGATCTAATTTATATTAGCTTGATATAACAAAGTAATCTCTTGACAATGGGGTTTTTTCACTGTACTGTAGATCTAATCATTATTTTTTGTCGGGAGGTGATAGCATTTGACCAAAAAAGACCTCATTG
>DASZRR010000118.1:0-5758 GCA_035549055.1 Patescibacteria group bacterium
GACATTCATTGATTTATTGACGCCCCACATCGGAATTTCAGCAATCATGTCACAGACTGCCAGCGTCTCAGGCGAGACACCATCTGACTCATGACCCACCACAAGTGCTATAGGAAACGTATAATCAATCTGGTCATACGGCTTGCTGCGAGGATCAATCTCAACTGCGACTATCTGAATATTCTGAACTCTGGATTTTAAATTCTGAATTGCAGATACTGCCGTGCCTGCGTACTCCCACTTCACCCATTCAGTCGTATTGATAGAGGCTTTTTTGATCCTTGTATGAGGGGGTGTCTCGGTCGCGCCACAAAGAATTACCTTCTCTGCAGCTACGGCGTCAGCCAGGCGGAAAATTGATCCTACATTGTAGGTATCCAAAACATTGTCCACGATGATATAGACTGGATTTTTTTTGATGTTCTCCACATCTTTCGGATCTGGAATAATTGTTCTGAGTTCTGCCGCTCCCAATTTCGTCATGGGAGAAATTATACACTATTTATGAGTTGAGGTCGTAGGGGTAGGGGAAATTTTACGAACCGTCACTGTCGGCTTGACAGTTCCGGCTTTGGAAGCAGTCGATTCCTTGCTCAACTGCGCCTGAAGCAGAAGCAATCGATCTAATTCCGCCTGAAGCTGGGCAATCTTGGCTTTGAGCTGAGCAATTTGCTGAAGCCTTGTCGTGACAGTCGTTTTGTCAGCTGATCCACTGGACACCTTTTCATAAATACTGATCTTATTCTGCAAATTTGTCGTCGCGGTTGAGATACCGAGTACTGCTTCATCAAGTTCTTCCTGGGCATTAGCCATCATCTCATGCTTGAGGTCCCCTTCTGGAAGAGCATCCTCTGTCAAAGTGCGTGCCTCCCAGATCACATCCGAAGCTGTCGCCAATTTTTGCTCATACGCAGTGTCGGGAACTTGCGCCTCGACACTGACAAGGTCATTACGATAGTCGGTCATAGCCTGATGGATATCACGAGCTAACTGCGTCACGTCTTGTCCCTGAGAGGCAGCATCCCGGACGTCATCAGAAGCAGCCGTGACCTCATGCTCAAGCTCAGTCAGCGCCGTATCTACACCTGCTTGGTTGTTACGAGCCGACTCGACACGCAGTTCTGCCATACGCTCTCCAGCTATTGCCATATGCAGCTGGGCGCGATTGGCAGGCGTGAAGACCAAAGCCAAACGAAAATCCTGGTATAACTTATCTAAAAAATAAAGTGGACTATCAGGGAGGATGTGTCCTGGACCAGACGTAACAGGCGGAAAAACAGCATCAGTGACTTCAGTCGTCGTACCCAATACTGCTGTGTCACGATAAGCAAAAACTCCTACGCTTGAGAGTGCCAAAAGTGATGCGACCAGGAGTGGTACCTTGTACCTCATACAGTTATCATGTACCTCATTTGCTGAGTTTGTCAAGAGGGTTGATTGATTGACAAGAGTTAGTCATCTTGGCGATACTAGAGATATGCCAGCTGAATCGCTCAATGTTCCGCATCGTCCCCATCATTTTGTGACGCGGAATGTATTTGCCATGATCCTTATTTTTCTTCTTGTCGCTGGATTTGCTTTGGGAAGTTATTTTAAATTAGAAAGAAAAATTCATTCGACATCACCTACAAAAACTACCAAACTAAAACCAACCCCCACCCAACCAGTCCTGGAAAATCCACACGAATACAGCAATGGACAAATTTCTTTTTTCTATCCTGACACGCTGGTCATCCATACTTCTTCTCCCAGTGCTGTTGCCTGGGACGCAAAGTATATCGGCAATACCTACATTCCCAATACCCTCGTCCTAAGCAAAAGTGCTTTTGCGTTCACTCAACCACAAAATGGAGATAATAATCAGCCACCTTCTTCAGACTTTGCTATTGATGATAGCCGGGAGCGTATTATCAATGGTATTGATATCGTAGAATATACCGTCAACTGCGGATATGCATGTTACTATCGTGTCGATCAGTTTCAAATGGGGACGACGTTTTATCAGCTCTATTTTGACGATTCTAAGGCAGGATACTCACAACAGGCTGAAATGATATTGCAAACGCTTCGCAAGGCTACACCCACGCCCTCTCCAACTTTAGCAAAATAGCTACTCAGTCGAAGCTAGCTCAGTTGGGTGTTTGGCTCCCTTAATGTCTTCCAACTTCCAACTAGCAAAAGTGCAGTTGGGATAATTACTACATCCATAGAATTTACGTCCTTTGCGAGTCTTCTTGACGATAATTTTGCCTGCTTTACCAGGAGACAGGTCGCCATCTTTGGGGCAGGGCAAATTGGTCTCCTCGACAAGTGGCTTGGTAAATTTACACTCGGGAAAACGACTACATGAGACAAATTTACCAAAGCGTCCGGTTCTTATGACTAAATCAGCACCACACTCAGGGCATTTCTCCCCTGTTTTTTCTGTCTCAATTTTGACACGCTCTGAATCTTTGACTTCAATCAACTTTTGTGAAAAAGGAGTATAGAAGTCCTTCATCATACTTACCCACTGTTCCTGACCAGATGCAACTTTATCAAGATTATCCTCCATTGAGGCAGTAAATGGTACGTCGTCAATCGTTGAGAAGTTTTTGACTAAAAAGTCATTGACTGCCACTCCTATAGCTGTTGCTTCAAATCTTTTTTCGACTCGCTCAACATAGGCACGATCAACAAGAGTGGAGATGATTGAAGCATACGTTGATGGTCTCCCGATCCCTTTCTCCTCCAACGTCTGAATAATTGAAGCGTCGTTGTATCGTGGTGGGGGCGGCGTCTCGTGTTCTTCTCCATAAACTTTCTTCACATCAAGTGCATCACCAACGGTAAAAAGTGGTAATTCTTTATCCTGAAGCGCCTGAGGATTGATGACGAGAAACCCATCAAAAAGGAGTACAGATCCCGTAGCTTTCAAACGATACGATGTCCCTGTGTCTTTGGTATCTACGTAGACGGTTGTAGACTGGATCAAAGCATCTGACATCTGTGAGCCAACCGCCCTCCTCCAAATAAGTTCGTATAACTTTGCGCATTCTTTACCCAATGCATCCTCAACTGCTTGCAGTTGCCCATTTTTGGTCGAGGTGAACTTAGTAGGCCGGATAGCCTCGTGCGCCTCCTGGGCTGATTTTTGTTTGGTAAGATAGACTCGCGGCTGTGGGGGAACATATTTTTCGCCGTACTCTTTCTGCGCGAAGTCACGAATTTGCTTGATGGCAACGGGAGAAAGTGTGGTCGAGTCCGTACGATGATAGGTAATAAAACCTTCCTCATACAATTTCTGTGCCAGACTCATCGTTCGTTTTCCAGAAAAACCAAATCGACGAGACGCATCTTGTTGGAGTGTAGAGGTAGTAAAAGGAGCGTAAGGACTTCTTTTAGCTTGCTTTTCTAAGACGTCTGCCACCACAAAGGCTTTTGTTCTGATATCCTTAACAACTGAATCTGCCTTCTCAGGGGTATCAATTGACGTCTTAGTGATCTTGTATACGCCATCATAAAGAGTAAATGACTCGGTCTCCTCGATCTTTTTCCTATTAATTTCAATGAGATCAAACTCTACTTCCGGCTTTTTCCCCCCATCTAAACTCTTTTGTAAAAGCGCGTGGATACTCCAATAAGGCTTCGTGGTAAACTTCTGAATTTCCCGTTCGCGCTCAACAATAAGTCGGAGAGCAACACTCTGGACGCGTCCAGCTGAAAGACCCCGGCGGACTTTTTGCCAGAGAAGCGGCGACAATTTATAGCCTACTAATCGATCTAAGACTCGTCGGGCGGTCTGAGCATTAACCAAATTCATATCAACAGTGCGGGGATTGCCAATTGCTTCTTTAATCGCTCCTTCGGTAATCTCATGAAAAACAATTCGAGAGAATTTTTGCTCTTTTTTGGCTGACTTTTTGCCACCCTCTGAGAGAACCTCTTTGATATTCGCAGCAATCGCCTCTCCCTCACGGTCAGGATCTGTCGCCAAGATAATCTCATCAGCATTTTTGGCAGCCGCCCTAAGTTCACTAATGAGTTTTTTCTTGTCAGCAATTACCTGCAGTTCAGGCTGAAAATTATGCTCGAGATCAACTCCCAACGTACTTTTAGGCAAATCCATAATATGGCCCATGGAAAATTTGATCACATAATCCTCACCCAAAAAACGACTAATCGTCCGGGCTTTAGTAGGTGATTCGACAATTACAAGATTTTTCATAATGCAAATAAAAAGCAACAAGTGAAAAGCCAAACGGTGGCAGGTTTTTTGCTTGACTTATCACTTATTGCTTGCTTATCGTATTCTCCATTATACACGTTGTGTCAAGTATAGCTCTTTATTCTTTTTATTTGCTATAACATATGCTACAGTAAAGTCGAACTCAGCAAAACCATGACCGCAACGACACATAAGCAACCAATAAATTTCTTATCATCGCCAACTTTTTTTCTTATCGTGCTTGCAGTCGTGGCGTTTTTCCTACGTTTTTATCTTTTGCCACAGCATCTTTTTTTTGGACCTGAGCAAGGAATTGACTTTATGGTCATCAGAGATATTGCTACAGGCCACAAGCTTACCCTGATTGGCGCCAAGACTGATATTCCAGGAATTTTCCATGGTCCCATCTACTATTATATAGCGGCTATTCCATTTTTCCTTAGTTACGGCAATCCTCTCTCAGTCTCTTTCCTTTTGGTGATGATCCAATCTCTCAGTATTTTCCTGATTTATGGACTCGGGAAAGAGATGTGGGACCAACGAGTAGGACTCATTGCGGCTATGTTATTGACGGTGTCCTACGCTGCTGTTGTCTACAGTCGTTGGCTCTCAGCTCAACCAATTGCTATCCCCTTTGTCTGTCTTTTTTTCTATGCCTTTGTTCGTTTTCTTAAGGGGAGTAAGTCTTATCTTTTGTTGGCTGCTTTTTCATTTGGACTTTTGGTCCAGAGCCAATTTCTCAACCTTCTCCTTTTCTCAGCCATCCTCATGGTACTTGTGGCCATATTTTATCGGCATTTTATCAAGACACCACTTTCTCTGCTTATTTCTTCAGTTGCAATTCTGGGGGTAACTTCTCTCGGCAACTTTTTGCTTTTTGATATCAAACACCAATTTTTGATGAGTAAAGCAATTGGCGATCTTTTAGCTGGTAAACGAGGGTTTTATCTAGCTCCACAGATCATCTTTCAAACAATCTGGCAGCAAGCTGTCGATTTTTACTCAGCCACTCTCACTCTTGCGCGGCCGCAATTAACGATCGCCTTTTTTGTCATTATCACCCTTCTCCTTCTAGTCAAGCTTCGTCATCCGCTCAAAAATATGAGTCAGACTGTTCTTTTTGTCTGGCTCTTTGTTCCTTTTGCGTTGTTTTTTATTCTTCATCATGAAGTTATTTTGCACTATTTTATCCCTTTTCTACCTGCATATATTTTGGCCATTGCTTATGCACTTGAACTTCTGATTCGGCAAAACAAACACTTAGGCTGGATCAGCGTTTGTGCGCTCGTTATATTTAATCTTTTTGCGTATAGACAAAATATTCCCCAAAACATGAATATTTTTTTCCAGGCAAATCAACTCACTTTTTTCTATCAAGATGAGCAGAAAGTTATTGCAGACATTTATCATCAAGCTGGTAACAAAGTATTTTCATTTCAAGCCTTTACCATCCCTTATTGGGTCCAGGATGGCTGGGAGTATCTCTTCTGGTATGAAGGTACGACTATCTATCACAGATTCCCAACCAAAGATAACCCCGATCTGCTTTTT
>DASZRR010000119.1:0-8650 GCA_035549055.1 Patescibacteria group bacterium
AGAGTTTCAGACATTCGGCATTCATTTGTCTGAAGTGTTAGATGACTACAAACATAAGAGTCTCTATATCAAATTAGCTAAAACGACCAACAGAGCTCTTCTTGAAAAAGCTCTCTCTTTTGCTAGTGATAGTACGGCCAAAAATAAGGGCGCACTCTTTATGTGGAAGTTAAAAGAGCTCAAAGAACTCCAGAAGAAAAATGAGCAGTCCCTTTCCCAAGTAGGGAAGTAGATTATGTCTGAAGATATACCTGATAAAGAGCACGAGACAACCCCCGCTGTGGGGAATCAAGTCGAGAGCTCCGGCCATCGATTGCGAACATTACTTGATCGTCTCAAAAATTCTCAAGCAGCCATGGAGGTCTTGACAAAGGAACAGATGAGAGCACCTCTTAATAATGCTGGGCATGACGACTATAATTTTTCACAAGAACAACAAGTAAATAGAGGCAAGATACTTGCTTCCCATAATGATGAATTAGACTTCACGCATTATATTGTCAATGATCCCTCAGGTGAGACAAAAGAGCGGCCTGATGTGGAATTCTATATCTCAGACGAAGCCAAGAAGTTAGGACTTGACGTGAGAACCATGCGTCAGCTTGTGAAGGAAGAGTTAGATCGTATCCACAACGATCCCTTTGGAAAGACGAGTATTGATCCCGAATTAAAAGTAGATAAGATTTGGGTGAAGGCTCATATAAGGGCGCGATCTCGCTCTCTCAATCGACTTGCTGATGAAGTCCAAGCAAAAGTAGGCGATGCTATGGTCATCAAAACAAATAAAGCTCCTGATGTTGAGACTCCTCCTGGTGCCATGCCTGTTAATTTGAGGGGAGGATTTAAAGAAGATTTGATAGAACAATACCAGCAGATGCGTGATTTTGCGAAAAAAGCTAGAGAGAAATTTACACCTGAGCAGTTAGAGATCCTTCGTTTTGCCAAGATGTATGGCGTTTTACGAATTGATGATATGGAGTATCTTTTTATGGAGCATGTTAAGGGTGGAAGGATTAAAGAGCAGTATCCCTCTTCTGATTTCCGCAGTAACGTTGGCATTCCAACCTATTGGTTAGGTGTTGATGATCATAAAGCATTACTTGACGCATTTCCTAGCTTTCGTGAAAAGATCTACACAGATCCCGCTGATGGCAAGGACTATGTTACGCTTTGGGATATCAGACCCAAACTCGATGAGTTATTAGATATTAAAGGAGGAGAACTGGACTTAGCAGCAAGAAATGTCATGATGCAGCCTCATGGTGATCATATGCAATATGTCATCATTGACCAAAATGTCCCGGGTAAATATCAAATGTAGCTATGAGTCCCTTTAAAAATCGTGTCATTGAGATTGTCCGTTCTATTCCTGAAGGCAAAGTCGTAAGCTATGGTCAGATCGCTTCCTATGCAGGTCTGCCGCGAGCCGCGAGGGAAGTAGGCTGGGTCTTATCTGGCCTGGAAGGCAGCCAACTCGATCTGCCCTGGTGGCGAGTCGTCAATAACTCAGGCTACCTCTCAATCAGAGGTAATCAAACGCATGATAAAGAACTCCAGGCCAAATTACTTCGGGCAGAAAATATTGAGGTCAGCTCTGATTTCGAGTTGGACATGAAAAAGTATCGCTATCTGCCTACAGAAAAGGAGCTTTCGCTATTTGGACTGCCCAAAGTATATATTGAATCTCTCCTTGCCAAATATAATCTATGAATCAAGTTCGTCTTTTTGTCAGAGGCCGAGTTCAGGGTGTCGGATTTAGGCAATTTGTCCGGGCCAAAGCACACAAACTTATGCTCACTGGCTGGGTACAAAATCTCTCAGACGGGAGGGTCGAGGTCCTCGCGCGCGGCCCGCATGAAAGGCTTAGCATGCTTATCACGGACTGCAATCGGGGGCCAGTTCTTGCGGAAGTGGAGGACGTAGAGGTGAGGTGGGAAGAGTTAGGAGAAAGAATGCAAGGGTTTACCATCCGTCAGTTATCTTAATCTTATAGTTTGAATACTTGCTCTGCTGTTGCTATAATGAGTCTTCTTGTTGAACTGAAAATAATATGATTTTTCTTTTTGGCAAGTAAGCACATTAAGAACTTGTGGATTTAGAATTAAGTCGCCCTAGGATGAGGGAGCGAACAGAGAGCTCATTAATTAGTGGGTTGTCTGTTCGCAATCTTTCCTGAGGCGGTAAGGAAGATTGCGTCCTTGACTGGATGACCGAGGGAGGTTAGCCATGTCACAAGCGCAAAAGGTTTCGTATCGCTCGGAAAGGAACGGTCATGGTCTCTGGGATCTCTGTCGATTCTCGCGTTCAGAAGGCTTTGGAGGAATATCCCAGCGTTGCGGACGCAGTGCGCGCACTTTGCGAGGAAGGCTGCTCTATTCAAGCGGTCGCGAATGCTCTGACCGCGCTCGGGCATCCGGCCATCGTCCGCAATTTTCTCGATATTCCGCAGATCCGCGTTGATGGTGTCTGCAATCCGATCTGCTGGGTCCGGTCAAGAGACTTCCAGCGGTCGAGTTTCTGCTCAGCTCCGTCGAGGAGCGATGGGATCGACCTCGAACGCGAGGCTGCGGAACTGCGCGGCTACGCCGACCCGTACGGTTGGTAAATTCCACAAGTTCATATCCAGCGCCGAGAGGTAGCGAGGGAGGGACGAATTCGCCGTCTGCGACGGAGAAGCGCCCACCCACTCGAGTCCACCCTCGGCGCTTCTTCGTACTTAGCGGATTTTAATTTCATTTTTAGCAAAGAAGGCGGCGAGGACTGTCGTGATCGGGACGGCCAAAACAAGTCCGAGACTGCCTGTGAGGGTTCGGATCAGTTCCTCTGAAATCAGCTCATTGTTGATAATCAGCCACAGTGGCTGCGTGTGATTTTGGAGTGAAATAATAATATAGATAAAAATACCAATCCCAGCACCCGCATAAGCCAGGACAAGTGTGTTGACCAGGGAAGCGATGTGCTCACGACCTATCACCATACCGCGCTTGATCAAATGCCCCATGGAAAAATTAGGATTTGCTTCAGCCAGTTCGGCAATTGTCGTTGATTGGGTCGTCGTCGTATCGTCAAGCACGCCGAGTGCTCCGATGATGATCCCGCCAAGGAGCATCCCCTGGAGATTGATAGGCGTTGTCGAACTCAGCAGAAGATTGTAGGCATCCTCTGAACCAAGACCTGAAAGTTTGCTGAGATTGACAGCCAGAATTGCGATTATTCCTGTAATAACAAGCGTGAGAAAGGTAGAGACCACCGCAATTGTCGTCCGCTGATTGAAGCCGTGGGCCAAGTAAAGCGTCACGAGCATAATGATAAGTGAACCAATAATACTTGTCGTCAACGGATCTGCGCCATGGAGGATATGGGGGACAATGTAGAGACTGATCACACCAAGACTAATAAGTAGTCCAGCAATTGAACCCAGGCCTTTTTTACCCGTTAGAAGAACTACCAAAGCAAAAAAGACAAGACTTACCAGGATGACAGAACTCAGACGATAGCGATCTGCAATGGTATAGGTAATTTTTTTATTTTCGCTAAACCGTGAGAGAATAACTGTCTCCCCGTTGTGGACGAACTGATCTTTACTGATAACGACTTGTCCGCCATATTCCAAACTAATTTTTTTGTTTTTATCCACACCATCAAGAATTTGGACAAGGACATCCTGATAGGGGTTGTTGCGTCCGTTGATATTTTTTGTACCCTGATGAGTAATCGATACGACGCGCGCTTTTGCATAGGTTTGTGTAGGAGTAGCTTGGGCAAAAGCAAGGTGGGGAAGGGCGAAGGCAACAACTATGAGGAAAAACAACAATTTACCCATAGCTTATTATAACAGAGAGAGAAGCCCTCTTGACAAATGCGACTAAGTCGCATATACTGATGTAACTGGTTCGCATTTTTGACAAAGAAAGGAGGTATCTTCATGAAAGCAACATTTTACGATGTCAAGACGCGTCAAAGCGTTGAGGCAGATGTTACTGACAAAAAAGAGTACCAAACTAACGGGACTACCCGTTATGCTCTTAAGGGAAGGACCAGTGATGGTCGCAACCTTACCAAGTTTGTTAGCAAGTCAGATTTCGACTCGGCTACGGTTTAACTTTCTTTTGTATTTGGATCATCATTGAATCAGTATGCCTTTGCTCGACAGTTAAGGCAATACATTCGTTTTATCTTGAAAACCGCAGAAGCCCTGAGAAAGGGGTTTTTGCGTTCTATTGCTTATGGATATAACAGAACTTATCAACAATCTTTCTGGTAATTATAGCTTTGATAATCCACTTCTTTATGTGGAAATTAGTAAAAAAATAGTGAGTGATTCTGCCTTGGGTATCTTGCTGCAAAGTAAGTCAACTTTAGAGGAGCGTTTGACTCAGATTGAAGATGCGATTGAGAATCAGCCTACTTTAAAAAGAAGAGAGGCTCACAAAGAAGAGGAAAATTTTTCTCGTTTACTCGCGCATCAGCAGCAACTTTTAGATTGCCCAACTGAAGATGAACATGTATTACTGCTTGCCTGCTTAAAACAGCTTGAAGAGTTAGGTTATCAAGCAAATTATGCAGAGGTTGTGAAAGAAATTCTTCTCAAGCAACTCCATAAAATCAGCGTAGCTCCACTGTCTTTTACCTTTGTGGGACGGAAGAAAGAGACAGAGGATGCTCTGCGTATTTTGCGTCGTACTACACGCAATAGTCTTATCATTGTTGGTAAAGGTGGAGTAGGTAAGACCACACTTGCAAAGCATATTATTGAGTCAACTGATAAGAAATTTTACCAACTTTCCCCAGGACATACCTCATTTTTTGATAGTGTCATCGGCCTTCAGGCTGCCAGTACTCAATTACCTAGTTTTTTCTTGGATGAACTTTTCGCATTTGAAGCGGAGCAGATAAAGTATCTTTTAGATAACTCACAGCTTATCGCAACTGCAAATGATAGTAGTTACAGAAAATTTAGTGCTGATCACCCTGATTTGGTATCTAAATTGGAAGTATTACAGCTGGATGAGCTAAGTGAAGCGGATACGAAGACTATTATTACTCATCAAGCGGAGCAACTTCGATTTCAGGAGGAGAACCCCCCTGAGATAACGAGTGAAGTCTTAGCAGAAATATATAGTCTCGCCAAGCAATATATGCCTGAAAATGCATTCCCTGCCAAAGGGATTGCGCTTTTGGAGGAAGTTGTCCTTTTTGCTAAATCCCAAGGTGCACAGCAAATAAGTATTGACCAGTTGCGGGCTGTTGTGTCGCAAAAAACCAATATCCCCATCAGCAACCTGACTGACTTTGATAAAAAAGATCTCTCCACACTTCCTGATCGGTTACGAACAAAAGTTAAAGGGCAGGATGAAACAATCGATAAGATAGCTCGAGTGATCCAGCGCTCACGGCTCGGCTTTGGCAAGAAAAATAGACCAATTGGGTCATTCTTGTTTGTCGGTCCTTCAGGAGTAGGGAAGACTGAATTGGCTAAAGCATTAGCGCACGAACTCTTTGGTGATAGTGAGAATATGGTCAGACTGGATATGTCAGAATTTGGCGAAGCACATAATGCGCAGCGTCTGATTGGTGCACCGCCTGGGTATATCGGCTTTGAGGAAGGTGGGCAACTCACTAATCCTATTAAGGCAAAACCATACAACCTTATTCTTCTTGATGAGATAGAGAAGGCCCATCCACGTGTCTTTGATATTTTTCTGCAAGTTCTCGATGATGGGCGACTTACTGATGGGCAAGGGAAATTGGTCGACTTTCGCAATACAGTGATTATTGCGACCAGCAATGCAGGAATTGAAGACATTCTCGATCTGATTGAGGAAGGCAAAACGCAGGAGGAGATAAGTCGCGAAGTAAAAGAAATCTTAACTGACTATTTTAGAATCGAATTTATTAATCGCTTTGATGATATTACCATCTTTAATGCCCTTAAGCCTGAAGCGCTTATTGAGATTGCTAAATTGCAACTTGAGAAATTGTCTCTTGAACTCAGTAAGCGTCAGATAGGTTTTTCTGTCTCAGATGAGACGCTTGAAAGAATTGCACAGGAGAGTTATGATCCGCGCTATGGTGCGCGTGGATTACTCCGTTATTTACAGGAAAAAATCGAGAATACCTTGGCTGAGATGATTATCGGTGGTAGTTTGAAAGAAGGACAGAGTATTACTTTCTGACTTATCTAATGATCCACGTTTTGTTACCGTAATCGGTATTTGTCTTAAAGCGTTCCCTCGCCTGACTCGGTGTTTGACCAGTTGCTAAGAGAAAATAGAGAACTCGTTTGCCATTTTCTTTTCGTTTACTCCAGCCAACGTAGACAATTTTCTCAAGTTGAGGATACGTCTCCTTCAGAAGTGCCTCAAGGTTCCGTTTAGGAACTTGATAGGGAATTTGGCGGGGTACCCACGGCCTGACTATAACTCGTACTTGTTTGTGTCGCATAGGTTTAGGCTAGCTGGCGAGCAAGCGAATTAAGAAAAAAGCGGATATCACTGGTCATGCCATATGGATTACTCATATCAAGTACGCTGGGATCAAGCATTACACCAGCTTCCGCATTCGCATGACTACTTACCTGTGCAGTGACGAAATGATCGGTTGCTTCTCCTGTAGCTTTTTTAGCAGCTGCTTTCTGTTGCAACTGACGGACTTCATGCGTACCAATCTCAGATACTTCTGGTGATTGATTACTCTCAACAATACCACTCTCATCTTCTTGTGCCGGTGCTGATTCAGCATGGATGGTAGTTGTCATGGCAGTATCTTTGGCAACCTGAGTTATATCAGCTTCTCCAGCTAGCTCGTGGTTTTCTGAAGTAGCGGCTGCTTCGACTTGTTGCTGATCGTGGTTTGTCACAGCCTCAGTTGTCTGAGAAACAGTTTCACTTTTACTCTGAGCTACTTGACTACTTGCTTCAGTCTGTCTTTCTGCCATCTGTGTGGTAGTAGTCTTTTCAGCACCAGGAGTTTGTACTTCTGCTTGCTTTTTTTCTGCAGCGACAGTAGCTGGTGCAAATTCTTCAGATTGAGTTTTTGTATTCTCTGATCTTGCTTCAGAAGTTTCTTTTATCGCTTCTGAGGGTGTTTCAACAGTCGTCTGTGTGGTCTCTGTTGTTGCATGTTGAGAATCAGTCCTCTCGGCAGACTTACTCTGTTCTTGCGTACTTCCACTAGCCGTCTCTGTTTGTTGGGTAGCTTCACTTGCTGGAGCTGTCTGAGCCTGATTTTCTTGTTTGGTTTGCTGATTTGTTGCTGCGGTTACTGTTTGTTCCTGTGTCGTCGTGGCAGTGTGGGTATCGGAAGCGGTAACTTCTTGCTGAGTGCGACTTGCTTTTTGGAGTGCTTGAGCGAGTTGGCTACTTCTTTCAGAGATAGCTGTATTATGCTGAGTTTGAGTTGAACCTGTATTCACGGCTCTGTCGAAATGCTGGAGCGCTGTTCTCAATTTACTCCCGATTTCAATATGTCTGGCAGGCGGTGGAGTCGCTCGTCGTTCAGGAGCGGGGAGGGCAGAGATGGGAGCTAAAAATTGCTCTTTCGTTTTTACTTTGCCTGAAATAGTCTCCCTACCTGTTCTGTGTCGGGCAGGTGATGATATACGTTCTGTTCTGAGTGTGTGAATGGATTCAGGCGCTCGTTGTTTTCTCTGAATCACGCGAGGAGATTCAGGATGTTTAGTAATTTTTCGAACTTGAGGACGCGGTTCAGTTCTTAAGTGTTTCGCAGGAGAAGTCGATCGGTCGGGTGTGCGAGCAACTCTTGCTGGCTGAGGAATCTCTTGTCTTGTAGGGCGGATAACTCCGAGGGCTGCTTTCGCGATTGGTCGAGTCTTACTCGCTTGAAGAGGGACTGCAGTCTCGCGTTTTATTGAGGTGATAGGTGCAGTTCGTATCGCAACTGACTCACGACGATTTTCCCAGACTGCAGGAAAGGGAATAACGTGTCCTTCAGAGGAATTCTTTTGAGATGCTCTTTCCGCAGTTCTTGCTGCCGATTTTGTCTGTATAGAGGAAGAGCTGCTCTTCTGCTTTTCTCCAGAGAATGCCTCCGCACGCGTCATTGCAGCGTGAGTAGTGATACCGCCACCAAACCCGCCGTTACTCCCACCACCGCCACCGCCTGATCCTCCGGATGCGCCTCCTAACGAGCCTCGAGCAGCGGCTCCAGCCGCCGCCGCCGCACCATTGGCTGAGGCAGAACTGCAACACTCTCCCATGCCAGATTTACCAATGGTTCCATGAAAACCTTTGCCATGCTCTCCGGCTTGGGCACTCCGATAGTTGACATACCATAAGCCCTTGTCTCTATGCAGATAACCAGCAATAGTAGTAATTACTTGCTGCAAAGGATTCTTGTCGGCTTCAGGAGTAGAAGCTTGCGTGGAAAAAGCCATATCATAAGAAAGAAGCATGGCGATATCTTCTGGCTTGAGATTTTGTGCAAAAGACAGGGCTTCTCCCATCGAGAGACTTTTAAGTCTTGTGAGAAGAAGTTGTTGTTGCTCAGGTGTCGGAATTGACTTGTGTACCCGCATAAGCACTGTGGCAATTGCCTCTGTGGGGATAGTAGTGAATTGTTGGCGATATTTTTTAAGAAGATTCTGGAAAATTTGTGTCTGCTCGAAATTGAACTTTTTCTCATCCTCATT
>DASZRR010000120.1:0-4493 GCA_035549055.1 Patescibacteria group bacterium
TTACTGCTCTGGGAGCAGTATCAAACCGTCTTGGGTTAGCTCTTTGGATAATTGCCATCGCCCAAGTGATAATTGCATGCTGGCGCTGGGTGGAACGAGGATATCAAATACATACACACTCATACCGCCTTCTTTGGCCAATGAGGAAGTAAACCGTTAGCTATTATGTGTGTTAGATATAATCCTCGCATTTATTTCACCTGCTAAAGCATATCCTCTAGTTCGTAACTCTGTCAGAAAGTTTTCTCCACTCATTCCCTGAACTCCATGTTCTTTGAGAGAACTTTCAAAACTTAAAGGTTTGGTCGCATAGGAAGATTGAGAGAGAAACTCAGCAAAACCAGCCCAGTCAACGGAGCCACTATATGGCATCATATGACTATCTTTTGTTTGCGCCGGATCATGCGGATGACGACCAGGATTGTCATGGAGATGCAAGGCAATAATCCTATCTTTCATATTCCAGAGAGGACTTGTAGCTTTATACCCGTAGCTTTCCATGTTAAAATGTCCTGTGTCTAAGCACATACCAACCTCATCTGGAGGAAAATGTGATAGGATCTGTTCAATAGTTAGTAAGTTCTCAGGGGAGTTACCATCTCTATATAAATTTTCAAAGGCTATGGGTATACCTGTTGCTCTAATCACAGGCAAGAGATCATCCATCGTATCAAAAAAGGTTAACCAATCAAATCGAGGATCTGCATCATCAGGGACGTGCAAAACAGCAGCATTACCCCCTAATTTTGCTGTCATTTCAAGCCTATTAATAATTAGCTTAATACCAGCCTGACGAATAGAATCGTTTCTTGAAAGCCAATAAGCTCCATCTTTCTCTGAACCTTCCGATGCATGCGTATCCAATAATTGTACGCCTGTCTTTTTAAATGTGTCGGCAAAACTACTAATCTCCGCATCACTATAAATGTACGTGCTATCCCATTCATGACACCAGTGAGTAAATTCAAAACCTGCTTTACCTATCCTAACTATCTGTTCACGAGGATCAGTGAGCCTACCATCAAAGTCTGTGGTTAAAGAGAGCCGACCTGGGTTCATCTCTAAAGTCACAAGGCGAGTATATATACCTTTTTTAGTGAGGTCAACTATATTTTAGTGGATCAAACTTATTTTTTTCTTAGTAATATGGTAAAATATATAAATGAAAGCGATCATTTTGACAGCTGGGATAGGCTCACGCATTCGGCCTCTTACTGATGACAAACCTAAATCTCTTTTAGAAGTAAATGGGGCTCCCATCCTCAAGAACATGCTCTCCAATATCCAGGCAAGTGGCATTTCTGAGGTTATTGTCATAACCGGATATTTAGAGGATATGATCAACAGCTATATCTCACAAAATTTTCCTAATCTCAAAGTTACCTATGTTAGAAATGAGAAATACTTAGATACCAATACTGGCTATTCATTGATGCTTGCTAAAGACGCAGTCGCAGGAGATTCATTCATCAAATTTGACGCCGATGTGATGTTTGAGAAAGCAATCTTGGAAAAACTTATTCAGTCTTCTTATGAAACTGCTCTCTGTTTGGATAAAAATATCAATCTTGAAGCAGAAGAAGTCAAGGCTATCGCAACCCCGGATGGTAAAGTCTTAGAAGTTGGCAAAAAACTTGATCCAACAAAAGCAGCTGGTGAATCAATTGGTATTGAGAAAATTGGACCTCATGCAGGTCGGTTGTTATTTGCTGAACTTGAGAAACTCATGAAAGATCAGGCTAACTGGAAAGAGTATTATGATGACTCCTACACTACCCTAGTCAACCAGGGCGTACCTTTTGGTGTTGTAGATATTACGGGGCTAAAGTGGGTCGAGATTGACACTCACGACGATTATCAAAAAGCATTATCAATTTTTAGATAAGCTAGGGCAATCGCAGAAGATACTGAGGAATTTTGTTGAATTTAAATTCTTCCTTCCAGACACCACTTCCCTTACCTCCATCATACGCTGTACAACCTAATTGAATTGCTCTCCCTATTTGCAAAAGAACGAGCAATTTCCCTAAATCCTGAATGTCAGTATTTGTTCCAGCATTCATGCCAATGTATGTTTGCTTATAGTTGATTCCATATGACACAGACTCAACTTTACCATCTACACGAATACTAATCATTTCTACAGAGTAAAGCTCGCTAAGATTGCGGAAAATCTGGCGACGACGAGGCGTCGACAAACTAGAACTATCACCAAAGCGTTTAATATTAAGATCAAATAGCCTGTCTAAATCATTATAATTATTGTTAATTATTTCGATAGTATATTTGTTGTAAAGGCCACGCATTTGTTGACGTAGCTTTTTCCTGCTACTTCCTTGCCACATCACTTCAATATACTCCTCATAATTCTTATATCCTGCCAAAGGTAATACATATTTACTGGTATATAGCTCAGCAGCTCTTCCGCCAAGAGTTTCTGAGGCAAGTGGAGCCAGGATACAAGGGGACTTTACTTGCTTTAGTATTGCTTCCTCTCGTGACTTGTTAGTCTCTTTTTGTAGAATGCCATTATCATCAGTATCATCTCCCCCAAAAAACTCCAGAAAATCTATGTCGGTTGGAGCATAAGGCGGTTGCAGTCCCTCCCGATTGTTGAGTTGAAGAGGAAGAAAAGCTACAGGCTGATCAGCTTCATAAGCAACAATAAAATGAATTTTATAGGGAAGGTCTCTAATGAAAGTATAACGGAAAGCCCACTCGTCATCTATGGTTTTGTGAGGAGATAGTCTGTCCCAAATTTCCTTCGCTTCATCGACTGACTCAATTATTCTAAATATTGGTTCACTCACCTGTGTAGTTTACTATGATTTATTGCTTTCCACAATCTTTTTTACCTGTTGGAAATCCTGCTTAAGTAAGGCTTTGAATTTATTCGGGAACCTCAGAGCTGCGGCTGGATGATAGGTAAGAAAATATTTGATCCCATCTTTCTCCTCGAGGATTTTGCCCCGTTCTTTGGTCACAAAAACTTTTTTCTGAAGAACTCCCTCGGCAGCGACACGGCCGAGTAAAACTACAATTTTGGGTTCAATTACTTCAAGTTGAAGTATCACATGCACTCTGCCATGCGCTATCTCTTCACTTGTTGGAGTACCCCGTTTGGGCAGATATTTTACAGGGCTTGTGATATAGACGTCTTTCTCATCATCAAGACCGATTTCTCGAATCAAACTCCGAAGGAGCTGTCCAGAACGCCCGACAAAAGGTCTGCCCGTTGCCGCTTCAGTCTTACCAGGCGCCTCACCAATAAAAATAATAGCTGCATTTGGATTGCCCTCGCCTGGGACAGCCTTACCGATCTTGTCCCGCTTACAAAGCTTACAGTTCTCAATCTCCTTTGCGATCTCATCAAGCTGCTGTTGTTTGGTCATAGTGCTACTCTAATCAAGACGAAAAAAGTTGTCAACCAGCTTGCAAACTCAAGAAAAAAACTTTAATCTAGAGATATGGCAGAACCAGGTGGTATAGAGCTTCCCAAAATAACCCGCCGACGTGCTCTCGGCTTAGCAGGCGCAGCGGCAGTTGCTGCTTTGGGAAAGAAATTTCTCGGCTCTGGCCCCAATATGAACATCCCCTCTTCCCCTTCCCCGACTGAAATGAGTACCTCTCAACCCCCCAGTACAGCTGATCTTGGACCTCAATCAACAGCAGCCGTTCCACCCACAGAGATGCCAACTGAGACAGCAACTGCCGAACCGACCCAAACTCCTGATGATAATAAAATCATTCCCCGAGCAACTGAATCCTCGGAATCGCCCCGTATTCAACCCCGACAGACACTTGATCTTACCCAAGTTCCCACCATTATGCCCTCCTCTCCGATTGAGACTGCGACCACAGAACCCACAAAGACACCTCCAGCCATACCCACCCACAAGCCTACCAAAACACCAACTCCTGAGCCAACAGCCACAGCAACACACGAAGCCAAACACAAACGATCATATGAGGAGCAGCTCAAAGACGCCAATCCTGACTATGAGCGCATGCAGCAGTTTGTGGACAGCAATACGCGTATTATCACTCAGCCTTATGAAGCGATCCAAGATCCTAAGTTGCAAGGTGAATGGTTGCCCGATGGCTTTGGCAATGGCTGGTGTCTTTATGGGATGGAATTAACGTTTAAACTAGCTGGGTTTGACCTCAAAGATCTGCAAGGAATTGGCTCTGCCTACAAAGCCGCAGATATTTTCCGCAAACATCCCAAATATTTTAGTGAGATGAATATTTCACGGGAGTCGCTGCACAAACTTCCACCTGGTGCAATCCTCGTCTATGATCATAATGAGGATACGGACCCCAATGGTGGAATCTACGATGAAGTAGATGGAGTTCATCATGGTCATATTTGTATCGTAAGAGGTGTAGATGGCCAGGGGAGAGTTAAGGTCGGCAGCGACCACGAAGGTGATGAAGCAGTAGACCTTTCGCTTCTCTACCACAAAGTCTCAGTTTTTATTCCAACACAGCAG
>DASZRR010000121.1:0-4116 GCA_035549055.1 Patescibacteria group bacterium
TTGTCTCAACGATTCTAGAGTTTGCCGTCTCGAGTCGCGCCTCAGATGTGCATATCGAGCCGCAGGAAGATAGAGTCCGCGTGCGGTATCGTATTGACGGTATCCTTTATGATAAATTAAGCCTTCCTAAGAATGTTCAGGAAGCCCTCATCTCTCGTATCAAGATCCTTTCGGATTTGAAAATTGATGAGCACCGTAGTCCTCAGGATGGCCGTTTTAATTTTAAAGTAGGTGCAGAAGAAGTTGATTTGCGTATCTCTATTTTGCCGACAGTGAATGGCGAGAAGATTGTGATGCGTCTTTTGCGTAAGTCAGGAGGTATACCTACATTGCCTGAATTGGGTCTGGGTGGAATTGCCCTCAAACATCTAGAAGAGGCAATTGCGCGGCCGCATGGTATTATCCTTGTCACCGGTCCGACGGGAAGTGGAAAAACAACGACCCTCTATGCTGTTTTGTCCAAGTTAAATACCCCCAAAGTCAACATTATGTCGCTTGAGGATCCGGTTGAATATCAGATTGCAGGCGTCAATCAGGTTCAGATCAATCCAGCCGTCGGACTCACCTTTGCCTCAGGCCTGCGTGCCTTCTTGCGTCAAGATCCTAATATCATTTTGGTTGGAGAAATTCGTGACAAAGAGACGACCGACTTGGCTTTGCAGGCTGCATTGACAGGGCATTTGGTTTTCTCGACGCTTCATACGGAGAGTGCTTCTGGCGCGCTTCCCCGTCTTATCGATTTGGGCGCAGAAAGTTTTCTCTTAGCCTCGACAATTACCGCTATTGTTGGTCAGCGTATTGTGCGTCGTATCGATCCAGTCTGTAAAGAATCATACGTCCCTGCTCCTCAAGTCATCGCCAACATCAAACAAATTCTTGGTCCTCTCTACACGATGAAAGATGAAGATGTGAGGCTTTATCGGGGACGAGGCTGCAATGAATGCGGAGGCTCAGGTTACAAAGGCAGAATTGGTATTTACGAAGTCCTTCCTGTGACAGGGAAAATTGGCCAGCTCATTCTTTCGCATCCGGATAGTGCGTCCCTTGAGAAAGAGGCTGTGCTTGAAGGCATGATTACTATGATGCAGGATGGGTATCTCAAAGTCTTAAAAGGCGTCTCGTCAATTGAGGAGGTTTTGCGAGTCGCGAAAGAATAATATGGCTACAATTCAAGAGCTTTTAGAGCTGACAATAAAAAATAACGCTTCAGATCTACACTTATTGGTGGGTATTCCACCGGCTATCCGTATTGATGGGGCTCTTAGATATTTGACCAATTATGATCCGCTGACGCGTGAATCGATTGAGCAGCTCATCTATGGACTTATGACTCCAGAACAGAAAGAATTGTTGTTAGCTAACAAAGAATTAGACTTTTCTTTTGGGTTTGGGGGCGGAGCTTACGGCGATCTGGGAAGATTTCGTATTAATACCTACTTTCAAAGGGGCTATCTTGCCGGAGCGTTCCGTTTTCTTCCGCCGGTAATCCGTACACTTGAGCAACTGGGACTTCCTCGCGTCTGTCATACTTTTGTTGATATGCGACAAGGTTTTGTCTTAGTAACGGGTCCTACAGGACATGGCAAGTCTAGTACGTTAGCGGCCATTATTAATCAGATTAATTTGAATAAAGCTTCTCATATTTTGACGATTGAGGATCCGATTGAGTATGTTTATCCTAAAGGTACAAGTATTATGTCTCAACGTGAGATGGGGACAGATACCCATTCCTGGGCGATGGCGCTTCGTTCAGCTCTGCGTGAAGATCCAGACGTCGTCTTGGTTGGTGAGATGCGCGATCCGGAGACGATGCAGGCAGCTTTGACTATAGCTGAGACCGGGCATCTTGTCTTTGCGACCCTTCATACGAATTCAGCCTCTCAAAGCATTGATCGTATTGTCGATGCATTTCCTGACCATCAGCGTTCTCAGATCCGTACTCAACTTGCCTCCACCCTAAAAGGAATTGTCTCGCAGCGGCTTGTTCCTCGTATCACTGGTGGTCGTTTGCCGGCTGTTGAGATTTTGCTTGGCACCTCTGCCGTTGCCAGCAATATTCGAGATGGTAAGACACATTTAATTGACTCTGCTATTCAGACATCTAAAGATATCGGGATGATTACTCTTGAGGAATCGCTGGCCCAATTGACTCGTTCCGGTCAGATCTCACTCGATACTGCCAAGGGGTTTGCTAATCATCCTGAAGAACTGACAACGATGATTGGCTAACCATGAAACTACTTTATCGTGCAGTCAACGAACAAGGCAAAACTGTTCATGGCTTGGTAGAAGCCAAGGACGCCTCAGAAGCTGCCGTCTTTTTGCGTAAGCAAGGCCTCTTCCCTATTGCTATCAGTGAATTCAAGCAAAAAGCTTCATTGATGAGTTTATTTAAGCGTAAGTCTGCCTCAACAGATATTGTTTTTTTTACTCGACAGCTCTCCTCGATGTTGACAGCTGGATTGACGCTGATGCAGGCGTTGAATATCCTGAAAGGTCAAATCCAAAGCCCTCTTATGATCGAGGTAGTCAACGGACTTATTTCAAGTATTGAGGAAGGTAAGTCTTTTTCTTTGGCAATTCAAAAGTATCCCCAAGTCTTCTCTCCTATCTACGTCTCGCTTATTCAAGCAGCTGAAGGAGCGGGGCTTCTTGACAAAATTTTGCTTCGCCTTGCAGATAACTTGGAAAAACAACAAAAACTCAAAAGTATGATTCGTTCAGCCATGATGTATCCAATTATTGTTGTAACGTTGATGGTTGCTGTTATGGCAGTCATGATGATTTTTGTTATTCCACAGCTGACTGCTCTCTACAATAATTTAGATGTTCCCCTTCCTTTGCCAACTCGAATAGTAATAGGAATTTCTAAATTCATGGGGACTTTCTGGCCAGTTATTATAGTTGGTGTTTTTGGTGGATTATCCTATTTTAGAAAATGGAAGAAAACTCCCAGAGGACAAAAAATTGTTGATGCGATTGTTCTCAAGTCCCCAATTTTTGGTAAGCTGACTTCGCAATCTATTATGGTTGAGTTTTCTCGTACCTTTGGTCTGCTCGTTGGTACAGGATCTTTGGTCGTCGAATCGCTCAATCAAAGCTCAGACGTCGTAGGCAATGTCTATTATCGTCAAGCAATTCGTGAAGTTGGCAAAAAAGTTGAAAAAGGAATAAGTATCGGAGATGCGATGCTTGCTGATCCTCTCTTTCCATCAATTATTGTTGAGATGGTTAAGATCGGCGAGCAGACTGGCAAACTTGATGAGTCATTGATGAAGGTCTCTGAGTATTTTGAACGTGAAGTCGAGCAGACAATCAAGACACTGACAACCGCCATGGAACCATTCATTATGATTATTCTTGCAGTTGGAGTAGGCTTTCTTATTCTCTCAATTATTACTCCAATTTATAATCTTATCTCGCAAATTCAATAATTATCAGTTTGTCTTCTGTATCTATTTTACCCCTTGACAAGCACTTTTATTTCTGCAAATAATGATTGAAGAGTTACAAATTTTATGACTGCCCACAGAATAAAACAATTGACCAAAGGTTTTACCCTCATCGAGCTTCTTGTCGTTATTGGTATCCTGGGTATTCTCGCAACAGCTCTTATTGCCACAATCGATCCATTCGAGCAGTTAAAGAAAGCATCTGATTCGAATGTCAAAAATGCGGCTGTAGAGTATATTAATGGTTCTCTTCGTTACGATGTCACGCACAATGCTCTTCCATGGGCAGATACGGCAGAAGGTGGCTATACTGGCTGTGGATCAAACACGGGTTCTATAACTGCTGCTTTGCTTGTCTCTAATACTAATTGTCTTGATGCTCTCATTAATGATGGAGAGTTGAAAGATGCATATAAGAGTGCTACTAATATCACTAAAGAGATCTATGTCTCGGGTGATTCCAATCATATCACTGCTTGCTATCAGCCTCAGTCCAAGTCTGGGCAGCGAGATCCTATTACCAAATATGACAGTAATGGCTCAGTTACCACGACGAACACTTGCCAGTCTGAGAATCCATCAAGCACAGTCTCCTGCTACTACTGTTCAATTCTCTAATCCGGAGTTCTCTCTTTGCGGATCTTTTGCTATACTTTCTCAGTGT
>DASZRR010000122.1:0-12378 GCA_035549055.1 Patescibacteria group bacterium
ATGAAAACGCTGAATTTTGTATTTTTTGGCAACTTCCAAAAGAGTATATGTCCCGACCAAATTTGACTGAATGAAAGGCCATGGATCCATGATCGATCTATCCACATGCGTCTCTGCTGCAAAGTGAACGACAATATCCACTCCTCGCATAATATCCTCAATCAGCGCCATATCAGTAATATCTCCTTTGACAAAACGATAATGAGGATTATTCTGAACGTTTTTGAGGTTTTCCAGATTTCCAGCGTAAGTGAGCTTATCTATATTGATGACGTGATCTTCAGGATGATGTTGCATCCAGTAATTAATAAAATGGGAGCCAATAAACCCAGCTCCTCCCGTAACGAGTAATTTCATAGAAACTTTTTCTATCTTATGTTACCCAAGATTGTTTGTCAACTCAAGGATAATTTGCTATAGTAGGCCTATGCAGGATAAGTCAAAATATTCTCTAGCACTTACTCCCGACCACCCCGACTGGCCTATCAATGTATCGAGTGCTGAAATTCCGGGGCTTCTCGTCTATCACCGTCCACCTATTGCAGACAATCGTGGTTTTTTTCATGAGGCAGTTGAAGTACGTGATCTGGAAAAGGTATTAGACAAAAAAATAACCGTTACGCAGTGGAATCATTCTCAATCCATCCCAGGCGTCATCCGGGGGTTTCATGCTGAGCCATGGGAAAAAATTATCTATGTTGTCAAAGGGGAAGTGATGGCAGTCATCGTGGATTTTCGTCCTGACTCTCCTACGTTTGGCAAAGCGCAAAAATTCGAACTGGGTGATAATCATCGTCAGACATTATATTTGCCCCAAGGCATGGGAAATTCTTTTGCCAATATTGGCCAGGAAAATGCTGAGTATCTTTATATGATTACGGGCTATTTTGAGGGAAAACCTACCCCAGCTGTCAACTACAACGACCCAGTATTAACCCATCAATTTGGCGGATGGCCAATCAAGAACCCTATTGTTAGTGAAAAAGACAAAAGTTATCCGACTTTAAAAGAAAAGTTCGGGACAGAAGTTGATTTCTCTCAATTCCCCTGGTTACAAGAATAATCAACGTAAAAAAAAGTAGACAATACTTATTCCCAATAACCCCATCAAAAGATACTCGATGATAACTTTTTTGTGAAGAGTATGATTTATGCCGTGATGGACAACTCCCCAAATCACATAAATCCCCGCAGCTAGCATTGTATATCTCAGTTGTAACGATGTATTCCCTTGCGCAGAAAGTATGAGGGAAAACGCAAATACTTCCATGACTAATAAAGAAAGATAATAAAACCAATGACTCTCTCGTCTGATATTCATTAGAGAACACCACCTTTCGTAATTAATATCACAAGCAAAAGTAACATACCAAAGAAAATAATGTGATCAATATTGTGTGAAAGAACACGCAGGACATGTTTACGCTTGGTGATCATAATGTCGATCGTCAGGAGCACTAGTAACCCTAACAAAATAATCAGAGCAATATCTTTTTGTGCTTGAGGCTTATTGATAAGAGGGTCATTCTGAAAAGCTGCGACTTGCTGCTGTGACTGATCTGGTGTTGGACTCGTAACCACAAGTGGAGCGGGGAGTGGTGTAGGAGTTGGTGATGGAACTTGAACAATCGTAGATGAAGGAGTGGGAGTGGGCTGCTGTGGTGCTGCCTGCGCCACAGTATTTGTCGTCGTCCTTGTTGTACTACCAAACTCCTCGACCACAAGGACTGTATCCTCGCCTGTCAGTGTCCCCTCCTGGATAGCAAAGCCAACATCTTTATAGTTGGGTGAGAGGACATTCTCCCGATGACTCGGGCTAGCCATCCAAGCATTGATGACATCACTCGTTGAGGTAAATCCACGCGCTAGATTTTCTCCAGCATAAATATATTCATAGCCAGAACTACGGATAAAATACCAAGGAGTTGTCCCATCAGGTGCGATATGCGCCCAATAATCTTTGCTGAACATATCTTGAGCTTTCTTTGTCGCAGCCTGGGTAAGTTCATCATTCATGACAAGAGGTGATAGACCATTCTGTTGACGCTCTTGATTGGTGAGGATCAACAGGTCCTGGGTATTGATTGAATAACTAATTCCCAGAACTGCCTGATTGTGACGAGGCATGGCAAACCAATTTCCTGCCAGAAAAAGTCCAACGACCAGAATGAGTATGCTTGAGTGATGCAGTAATTTGGCTCGATGATTATTAGATTCACGAGGAAGTAAGAGATGGTGCAGGAAATCAATCATAGTCAACTATAACTACTATGACATTTCACTAGAAAAATTTCAAATGCTATCCACCAGTTAGCTATATATTGGGGTAACAATCTCACCTATTGCTTGTTGGTTAAGAGGAATCTGGAGAATTGTTCCTAGCGTATTGGCAATTGCCGTACCCACTCGCAGACCAGTAAATGATCCTGGGCCTGTCGTGACCTCAATCTTGGCTAGGTCAACAAATTCGACATGTTCCTCATGTAAAACTTTTTCAATCAACGGTAAAACTCCTTGCGATTTACGAAAATCAAACTCTTCTTCAATTACTTTTTTCTCTCCAGCACTATCCACTCCAACTACTAACTTGTCATATCGACTTGTATCTATAGATAAAACTACTTTGCTTAATGCTGCATTCATAATTCTTAGATCTGAATTTTTATTGCTCCATGCCTCAGTATTTTCCAAGGATTTTGGGTACAATCTATGACCGTCGATTCTTTTTGTATACTAGTCTCTCCTTGTATTACCAAATCAACAAGACCAGTTAGTTGAGGATTCAAATCAGTAGCATGATATGGCGTTGGCTCACCAGAAAAGTTAGCTGAAGTGCCAATAATTGGAACCCCAAGCCCTTTAATTATTCGCAAAGGAATCTCATGATTGGGAACGCGGCAACCAATACCTGTCTCACCCACAACTAGGGGCGAGATTCTACCAGCTTTCGCTAATAATATCACCGTTAATGCTCCTGGCCAATACTTTTTAAGGAGGGGTTCTACGTCTTCTGGAATGGAGGTAACATAGTGCTTGACTTGTTCAAGTGAATCAAACAGAACAGGTGGCGTCTGGGTAAATGGCCGCTTTCGGACTTTAAATAACCTTTCAACTGCTTTATTGTCATCGATACGGCAGCCAATACCAAAGGCTGTATCGGTTGGATAGATGATAATTCCTCCACTTTTAAGAATCTCAACTGCGTGTTGTATTGTGTCTTCCATACTTATAACTGCGTAATCTTGCGTGTTGTCTCGTCTATGTACTCAAATTGTAAGGCAGTAACATGAGTAGGTAGATGCGCTCCCATCTTCTCCGGCCATTCAATCAGAGTAACAGCATGAGGATCAGCAAATAATTCTAACAAACCCAAATTCTTTAGCTCTTTCTCATTTTCTATACGATATAGATCGACATGATTGAGGCGTTTAATCGCTTCATTCTCAAGCGTGTAGGTTTTAATAACAAGAAATGTTGGTGAAGTCACCGGCTGCTTGACTCCCAGTGCTTTACCTAACCCTTGACTAAATGTCGTCTTGCCACTTCCTAGATCACCTTTAAGCGTTACAATATCTCCTGGTTTTAGTTTTTTGGCAAGCTTGGCTGCAAAAGCATATGTTTGCTCCACAGTAGTGGTTGTGATGGTCATAATTTCTCAAAATCGCCTTTTTTCTTTTGACGATATAAGAGTATACCACAGGTAACGAGCAAAATCCCTCCAGCCCCACAGAAAATAAGAGTAAGTGGATTAAGTGACTGTTCTGAATCAGCTTTGACTATCGGCGGAGCTAGGGTAGGAACAGGGGTAGGAGTATCTGCTTCAGTACTAATACCTAACACTGCAGTCGGATAGTCACTGGGGACTGCTCCTTCACTATTTTGTACCAAGCTAACCTGACCAACAGCTGGAGTAGGAGTTTTGCTAGGAACAGAAGTTGGAGTAGAAGTTGGGATCTTTGTTGGGGTTGGGGTCTTGGTTGGAGTTGGAGTATGAGTTGGGGTAGGAATTTCTGTGGGAGTAGGAGTCGGAGAAGGAGTCGGTGTGGGAACAGGTAGATTTACTTGTATAGTTACAGGATCACTGTCCGTACTTGAAGAACAGGATGAGGTATATCGTCTCACTTTCAATTGATATTGCCCGTTGCTTGAACCATCGATAGTATCTGGTCCAATTTTTGTAACTAAGGTAAGAGACGTTGTATTCAGATCTGAGACATGATAATAATTCCTACAATCTTGATTTGAATCGATTTTCACCCAATCTCCGTTATTATTCTCAATGTAGCCAAAATACGACTTTCCAGACGACTGTTGCCAAGCAACCCTAAAATACGATTCACTCGGCAAATCGGTAATGGCTACCGTCAAAGTCACCTCTTGATCAGTCGTTAAAACAGTATCCGGATCGATTGCTGAGATGCTTGCTGAATAGGAGGCAAAGGAAGTGGAGCTAAAGAGAAAAGGATATAAAATGGCAAAAATAACAAATAGACTCTTTGTCTTCATTATTTCAACCTGAACAATAACTGGATTTATTGTGTACCTGATGACGGGAGAATGCAAGAAGAAGATTACATTGAGACTCGGTCAACCTCACGAATACTCCCAATTGAGTAATGTGACGTAAAGGAGATATCGTGCCCATTTGAAGTGTATGGATCGTTCATTTGATAATTTCCACCTGAGCCACTGATAAGGACGACAAAATGGTCAGGATATGGACCGCCATCATAACTGATACCGACGATAACCGGATTTCCACTTGAGAGCGTGCTATCAATTGAAGCACTGATGCGCGATGAGGAGACTCCATTTGCCACAATGTCTTTCTTAAGAAGTGCCGCAGGAATCCCAGCGAAGTTGCTCGAAACTGAATTAATCGACTGTGGAGTAACGTCTTTATGCCCATAATGGGTGTAGACCATTGCCATTGAGGTAATCAAGCAACCTGAATCAGCCAAGGTATAGCTGGTTCCATTGAGACTATTCCCTCCCCACTGACTATCTCTTTGATTGTAATAGCAACCCCAGTCATCACAGGCTGTTTGGCCACTTAAAAGACTCGCACCACCTTGACTCGTAACGAACCCCTGAAAACTCGCAAGCTGTGCTCGTGTCTGTTCCAAGATCCTCTGATAATTTGCTTCGCTTCCCTGTGTCTCTGAGAGCAGATTCTGTTTGTCAGACTTCTCCTGGTCAAGTTGATCAGTGTAATCTTGCAACTGTGTCTGGAGAGCTAAAACTTGCTGTTTTTTATTCTCAAAAATCTGTTTTTGGTTGGCGTAATCATTTTTGGCCTGCACAGTATCATACATGAGCTTTTTGTCATGGGCTTGGACTATCTTGACATAGTTGGCTTTATCAACAAAATCAGTAAAACTCTGTGACGAAAGGAGTAGCTGGAGCGGTTGGACGTTGCCCATCTGATATGTTTCTGAGATACGACTCAGAAGCGTTTTAGTAATAGTCGTGAGTGAACTCTCAAGATGGGTAATTTTATTAGTCGCAGTCCCAATATCTTGGGTAAGTTGGGCTATCTGTTGCTGAGTATACTCAATTCTGTACTGAGTCAACTTGATCTGATTGTCCATGACAGCAATTTGGGAGGAAAGAGAACGTTCTTGCGACTGAAGATCTGAGACTTTTCCTTCCAAATCTTTGATCTTGTTCGTCAAATCATTGACCTGTTGGGAAGTATCCGGTGTTGGAGTCGGAGTACCCGAAGGTGAGGTTGTTGGTGTTGGCGTAGGAGTTGGAGTCGGAGTATCAGCAAATAGCACCTGTGGTGAAACAACTGCAAAAAACAAAATCAAGACGATAAAAAATTGCCATAATCGGCTTTGGACAATTCTCATAGGGCGAAAAACTATTTTAGATAACGCAGTACGGCTAAAAAACTAGCCAAAGCCCCTAGCATGAGGGCTAACAAAAGCTCTATTCCCAGTAAGATCAAAAGAAAAAAAGGCGACAGTGTCACTAGGGGTATTTCTCTGACAAATGACAACAGGTATGGCCGCATATAGAGAGTTACCCCAAAGGTAAGCAACCACCCCAAGATTGCTCCAATGAAACCATAAAACATTCCCTCAAGAAGAAATGGCCAACGGATGTACCAATTGGTAGCACTTAAAAGCCGCATAATTTCTATTTCTTCACGCTTCTGGGAGATTTTAAATCCGATAATCGTTGCCATCACAAAAATTGAGACAACTGAGAGAACGACAACCAATGCCAGACCGATTTTACGCATAGCATCTGTCCAGGAAATAAGCGTCGTGACGACGTCTTTAAGAAAAACAACATCAGATACATCAGATGAGTTCTTGAGAATTTTAGCAATTGAGTCAAGATCTTCAATTTTGTACGTTGAGATCTCAAGTGAGGCAGGCAAAACATCAGCATTGACAAGATCTAACAAGGCAGGATTATTTTTATTCCATGAACTATATCTTTTAAACGCCTCTTGTTTGGAGACAAATTTAATACTAGAAACTTTTCCTGTAGATTTCAGCGAGGAAGAGAGTGCATCAATACTAGACTGAGGGGTTCCCTCTTTAAAAAAAGCAGTTACGTTGGGCGAAGCTTCAAAATAAGAAATAATCTGGGATGAGCTCACCACAATCATTGAGAATACTGAGATCACCAAAAACGTAAGCATCATAATAAGAATCGCTGCTAACGCTTGATAAGGTGAACGTCTAATATGTTTCCAGGCAGTTTTAGCTGTTTTCATCTTTATTTTTTGTTTCCTTTGCCTTCTCTTCCTCTGCTCCCTTTTCAGCTCCTTTTTTATGCTCTTTAGCTTTTTTAGTATCGTTGATCAACTTACCTTTCTCAAGCTCAACAATACGCTTATCCAAACTATTCACGACGTCTAAATTGTGGGTAGCCATGATGATAGTCGTACCTAGCTTATTGATATCCTGCAGAAGCTTGATAATCTCCCACGACGTAGTATTATCCAGGTTCCCCGTGGGTTCATCTGCTAGTAAAATATCTGGCGAAAAAACAAGAGCCCGAGCGATGGCTGCTCGCTGTAATTCTCCTCCTGAGAGTTGAATTGGAAATTTTTCCGCATGTTCCTCAATACCAACTTGCTTAAGAATCGTATGGACTTTTTGCTCTGCCTGCAGATGATCCATGCCAGCCATTTCTAAAGGCAGCAAAATATTCTCAAAAATTGTTCTATCCATAAGCATTTTTAGATCCTGGAAGACAACTCCTATTTGTTTTCGAAGCTGCGGAATTTTACCGGGGGGAAGACTAACTATATCGACATTATTGAGAGTAATTGTTCCGCGAGTCGGTGTCATATCACGAATTAAAAGACGAAGGAGTGTTGTCTTGCCAGAACCAGAGGGTCCAACCAAAAAAACAAACTCTCCCTTGTCAATTGAAAGCGTCACATCTGAAAGCGCAGATGCTCCTGTACCATACGTCTTGGTCACCTCAAGCAAGCGGATCATTCTACCTCCACCTTTCCTACATCCATAAGCCAGCCAGCATGTTGAGCTGTTTGGGTACTTCCCCAGACCTTTACTTTTTTACCAATAAATTGCGACAAGTCAACAACACTTGAGGTCATATACACATTTTGACTAGCTCCACCGGGACGAACGAGATGATAGGCTCCTTCTCCATCAATGCCACCTGCCTGCAAAGTCCCCTCAGCAGTATCTGGATAGTCTTTCGTATCTGTGACGCCAAACGTTTTGCCTGTTGATACTGAATAAGTTGGGGCACCAGCAGCGTGATTACTTCCTCCCATGACTTTCGTCAAGCCATAACCGGAGGCTACTCCAAGTAAGATAACAACCAAAAAAATACCCACATATTTCATAGGACTAGTTGCGGTAGGCTTTGTTTCTTTGAGATCGTGCATCAAGGAGGACGTCTCTTTTTTTTCTTCCATCGATTAGTTCACCTTCCCCCTCGTCTGGGGACAATCCCAAGACATCATCTAGTAAACCATATTTTATACTCTTTGACAACCCCACCCTTGTCAGCGATTGGAAGTAGAGGTTTAAGATAGCTGTCTAAGTTCTTCCTCAATAAATTGGTCTAAGTCGCCATCAAGAACGGCATCAGTATTCCCGGTCTCAACATCAGTCCGCAGGTCTTTCACCATTTTGTAGGGGTGCAACACATATGATCTAATCTGATTCCCCCACCCAGGAGTGACGTAGCCGCCTTTCAGTCGTTCTTCTTCTTTGCGCCGTTCTTCTTCGTGAAGAGCCCAGAGTTTGGCTCTCAATAACTTCATCGCAAATTCACGATTTTGATTTTGATGGCGTTCAACTGAGGCGGTAACGACAAGTCCGGTAGGCTTGTGCCGCAATCTGACAGCAGTTGAGACTTTGTTGACGTTCTGGCCACCATGACCACCTGCTCTGAATGCTTCAAACTCAATATCTTCATCTCTCACTTCAATCCCCTCACTCTGTTCTACTTGAGGAAGAACCTCAACCATCGCAAATGAGGTTTGTCTAAGCTTATCTGCGTTAAAAGGGGACTGACGAACCAAGCGATGGACTCCAGCCTCATGCTTGAGTAACCCATAAACATACGCACCAGAGACAGCCAGCGTAATACTCTTAATACCAGCCTCATCCCCGGGTGTCTCATCCAGAATTTCTACCCCCCAGCCTTTTTTCTCAAAATACCGAGTATACATTCGATAAAGCATCTCAGCCCAATCCATAGCCTCTGTTCCACCTTGTCCAGAATGAATCGCTACAATTGCTCCTCCTTGATCGTATGGAGACGTAAAATAGAGAAGGGTTTCTAGTTTTTTAAGAAGTTTTTCCGCCTCAATTAATTCTCCTTCATCGATCCAGAGCTGAAGTAATTCCAACTCTTCTACCTCTTTTTGTAATGTAGAAAGCTCCTTCATTTTCTCTCCCGCAGTCTTATGATCTTGCCAGAAAGAAGAACTCTCACTCTCTTTTTGCAGCTCTGCAATTCTCGCTCTCTTATTGGGCAAATTAATTTTTTCGAGTAGTTTTTGTGATCTTTCTCTAATATCTTCCATAAATGAGGATTTTACTTGAACATAAAGGTTGTTGCAAGGAGAGCAAGGGCCGCAAGAGACATAACGAGGGTGATAATCCAGCCCAAAACATTGGTAAAAGAAGAATTAGTGTAATTACCCATGATCTTTTTATTATTAGCAGTAAGCAGAATAAGAATCATAAGTGGAGGGGCAGCTATCCCATTAAGAATAGCTGTGTAATAAAGAAGAGTAAAAGGTTTAATTGATGTAAAATTAACAACGAATCCCAAAAGAGTTGCCAGGGCTATTACTCCATAAAATCCATGAGCTTTCGTAAAACTTTTGCTTAGCCCTGCTTTCCAGTTCAAAGCTTCAGAGATAGCATATGAAGCAGAACCAGCCAAAATCGGCACTGCCAGCAAGCCTGTCCCAATAATACCCGTAGCAAAAAGCAAAAACGCAGCATTCCCGGCAAAAGGCTTGAGCGCTAGAGCAGCTTGATCTGCTGTCTGGATTGAGGTAATGCCATGCGTGGCAAGTGTCGACGCTGCAGTGATGATAATAAAAAAAGTGACGAGATTAGAAAAAAACATCCCTGCAAACGTATCAAGCCGCATTTCGCGTACCTCTCTTCTCGTGACATGCGGTACTCCTTTGCCCATGGCCCTAATTTTATGATGCTCAATCTCTTCCTCAACTTCTTCATCTGCCTGCCAGAAAAAAAGATAAGGAGAAATTGTCGTTCCCAAAAGGGCAACAATATTAAGAAGGTAACTTTTATCCAAACTAATATGTGGGATAACAGTATGCAACAACGCCTGGTGCCAATCTTGCTTAATAATCAACGCCGTAAGAAGATATGCAAAAAGAGACAGAGTTAGATACTTAAGAAGGCGTGAATAGGCAGGATATGAGACAAAAATCTCCAGCAAAACAGTACTGGCTGTGATAACAAGTAGCCATACCCAAAACGGAATTCCTAAAATAAGTTGTGCAGATGAAGCCATTGCGCCTAAATCAGCACCAATATTGATGGTATTTGCCAAAAAAAGAATACTAACTGCAATAAAAAGAACCCTTCGACTATAATGAATCTTGAGAACACCTGCCAGTCCCTCACCAGTTACCATTCCGATACGACCACACATCTCCTGCACCACAGTCATAAAAGGCAGAGAGAAAAAGGCTGTCCAGAGCTGAGTATAACCAAACATCGCCCCAGTCTGAGCATATGTCCCAATTCCTGAAGGGTCATCATCTGAGGCACCGGTAATAAAACCTGGACCAATAATTGAAAGGAGCTTTTTAAATTTCTTCATGACATTATTTGGCAAAATCTAAATTAGTATATTTGTCGAGGAGATCTCCCGCTTGATGCTGGAGTGAATTAACATCATTACTAATTTTTTTACTTTTCCCTAAGAAATTAAGAATATCTCCTACCGTAGTCTCCAGTACCTCATTTTTAAGAGTACTCACCTGGTCTTGTGTATCATTGACAATTTCCTTGGAAAAGTTCTCCTTACTTACATCTTGAAGTTTGTTGTCTTTTGCTCCTGCAACTAATTTTTGGGGGATATTTACGATTCGTCTGACGGGCTTACTAAAGTAGGTAACGACCACCAAAATACCGATAAACAACGGAACCGTAAATAGATTAAGCATTATCTTTTTTTTCTCGTGGTGGTGGGTAAAGGCCATATATGCTACAGCCTTTAGTCTAGAAGATTTTTGACTTTTTGTACAATCGCAGCACTATCAATCCTTGCATCGGCCAGTAATTCATCTTTTGTCCCAGAACGAGAGATATGATCTACTGCCATCTTCGCAACAATTGCTCCTGACCCGCTCACTGCTGCCAAGACGAAGTCACCGAAGCCTCCATGCTCAAAGTGATCCTCAACGGTAACAATAATTTTTTTCTGAGTTGCTTTCAGGCTAGCAAGCAATCCATCTTTATCTACAGGCTTAATACTATAGCAATCAATTACTCTCACAGAGATACCTTCTTTACTGAGTATTTCTTGTGCCTTAAGGGCCTCCTGGACGGTAATTCCTGTAGCGGCAATAGTCAGAGAATCTTTCTTACTACTTTTCAATACTTTAGAGCCACCAATCTCAAATTCTTCATCCTCATCATACATAACAGGCGTTTTGGGACGAAGCGTACGCATATATGATATTCCTCTATGAGCAATCATCGCTCTGAGTAAATATGCTGCTGAGACTGCATCTGAGGGCTGAAGAACAATACTTTGAGGAATTGTGCCAAACAGCGAAATATCCTCAAGCCCCATTTGCGAAGCTCCATCCTCACCTATTGAGACACCAACATGTGAACCAACAAAATGAATTGAGGCTTGAGAAAGTGCTGCCATACGGATTTGATCTGCAGCACGAGTCAAAAAAGCCGCAAAGGTCGAGACAAAGGGTTTTTGTGAGAGTCGTGACAACCCTGCAGCCACACTGACCATATTTTGTTCGGCGATAAAACACTCAATAAATCGATTAGGATGGGCTTTAAGAAAATCCTGACTGAAGGTAGAATTTTTGACATCACCGTCAAGTGCATAGATAGTCTGGTCTTTATTTCCAAGTTGGGCTAAAATCTTGCCATAAACCTCACGTGTTGCAACCATATCGCCTTTCTTGAAATCAAAAACGAGGTGATTTTTGCTCAGTCTCGCTTTCCCAAGGGTGACTTGGGGTGGTTGTTTTAAGTTAAATCGTAATGTTTCATCAACCGGTCCGAGCTCTTGTAGCGCTTGCTCAAGCTCGTCTTTTTTCAAAGCCTTACCGTGCCAGCCCTCAGCGTTTTGTAAGAAAGAGACTCCTTTGCCTTTAAATGTCTTCATGATGATTGCAACAGGCTGGCCTTGAACTTTTTGGGCTGTATCCAAAGCTCTTTTAATTTCTGCAAAATCATGTCCATCGATAACGATCGTCTCAAATCCAAAAGCTTTAAAGCGATGCTGATACTGCTCAAGATGATGACCAAACATCGTTTCCTGACTCTGAGCGAGGCGATTGATATCAGCAATGGCAATAAGATTATTCAAGCGGTAATGTGAAGCGAAATTGGCAGCCTCCCACACTTGTCCTTCAGCCAGTTCACCATCCCCCAGTAACACATACACGCGGGGCGTCTTTTTAGTTTTGAGTCGCAAATTTTTAATGGTATATGCCATTCCCCCACCAATTGAGAGTCCCTGCCCAAGTGACCCGGTCGCAGCATCAGTGTAGGGGAATTCTGGGGTAGGATGTCCCTCAAGTCGACTACCAAATTTGCGAAGCGTCTGCAATTCAGCAAGTGGCATAGCTCCTGCTACAGCATACATGGCATAAAAAAGCGGTGCAGCATGTCCCTTAGAAAAGAGCAACCGATC
>DASZRR010000123.1:0-2160 GCA_035549055.1 Patescibacteria group bacterium
GGAAGGTCAGATAGCCAAGCAGTCGATTGATGACGAAAAGCGACGCTGCAGCGACAATACCGCCAAGAAGCGAGGTATTGGGCCCGACCATGGCATTCTGAACTGAGTTACTGATGAGCAGAATAAAGACCAGATCCAAAATGGAGAGCTGGGAGAGTTCTCTTTTGCCAAAAAGCCTGATACCTATGACGATGAAGATATAAATGATGACTGAGCGAATGACGATTTCAAGGATATTCATATCTCAATTAAAGCATATTTTTTCTCATAAAGGGTAGGTTTTTGTTTTTTTTGTCCACTAAAACTATAATACGTCTATGACTCAGGCAATAAAGTCCAAGCTCGATACATTTTTTAATCAACATCATAAGCATAGCTACAAAAAAGGGGAGCTGCTTATTAGGGCAGGTGATGAGCCACAGGGGATAATGTATTTAGTAAATGGACGGGTAAAGGTCTATACTATTTCGCGCAAGGGTGAGGAGGTTATCGTCAATATTTTTAAAGAGGGGTCTTTTTTCCCCATGTCCTGGGCGCTGGATAGTCTGCCTAATCGTTATTTTTTTGAAGCACTCACGCCGGTTGAAGTTTGGCGCGCACCCAAGCAGGATGTCATCGATTTTTTACACAGAGAGCCGGAAGTACTCTTTGACCTGCTTACGAGAGTCTACAGTGGCATGGAGGGAGTTCTCCTGCGCATGGCGTATCTCATGGGCGAGGATGCATATACTCGGTTGGTCTCTGAACTTCTGATTACCGCCAAGCGCTTCGGGCAGAAGAATTCGGACCAAACACTTACCTTGGAGTTGAGTGAGAAAGATCTGGCGGCTCAAACAGGGATGACGCGTGAAACAGTCAGTCGGGAAATGAAAAAACTCAAACAAAAAAAATTAATCAACCTCAAAAAAGATACAATGGTAATTGCCAATCTTTCTCACCTTGAGGCCGAGCTAGAAAATCTCTAATCAAAGGACGTGGGTGATTGTCTCTGACGTGGGAATAATTCGATTGCGTTTTTTGTCTTCACTTGGCAAGCCGGTTGGGAGGAGATAGCCTTGCCATGTCCCATTCCCTGCATGTAACTCGAGATGGAGAGTGTCGGTCAGATCTTTCTCCTGTTCTACTTCATAGAGGCGAAAATTGCCTACTGATAGGATTGCGTCAGTTTTGAAAGGCCTATGCGTTGCGACGAGAATTTCGCCAATCTCCTGAGCGTTGATCCAGGCAAAAGTTATCTCGTCTAATTGCAAGATCTTAGTCTGGTGCTTGGTCTCAAGAAGCTTGTAGCGTCCTTGTTGAATACAGGTGATCATCGAATTTGCCTTCTTTCTTAGATAAGTTTTTTGTTGCGGAGAGTTGAGTAGTAAGATTTTTTGGTCATTACCAAAGCGCCAAGACCCAGGCTATAGGTCAAAAGAAATTGGAGGAAATTGAGAACAGGAATAAGGCTGATAAGTTCATAAATCACTGCTCCCAGGACAAGTCCTACAATGAGCCCTGCGTCTTTGCTCAAATAACTAGCCAATTTCTGGCCAATGATAATCAGCACAATGAGTCTAGCCATATAGAGGAAGATAACATAGGCTGCAAGGCTGAGGAAGGCGAGTGGAATACCCACAATCGTGATCAAAAGAAGAATAAGGACAATTGGTACGACAACCGCTGTGACAATTCCCAGCCCCAAACTTGCCCAAGTACGAGTGAGGAGTGTATCACCAGCTGTTTTGACGACAACCGGCACGAACTTGATCACCAAGAAGCCAACAATAAGTGAGGAGACAAGACTAACAATTTTAAACCACGTGAAAAGAGCGAGGATACCTGAAGCTGTTTTTTTGGCTGTGGCCTCAGAACGAATCTCTGTGGGGGTAGTCTGATGATAGGTCGTTTTGCCCATGATCTGGGCACCTGACTCGATGGTGGCTTGGTTGTGACTGGTGTAGGTAAGATTGCCGTGAAGCGTTGCAGTTGGCGAGAGGACGAGGTTGCCCACCAAACCGGTTGTGTTGCCGCCAATACTATTAGCAATTGTTACTGTCCCGGCTGCTGCATTGAGGTCGTTACCAATCGCTGAACTGATATCAACTTGACCACCCGCAACAGTAAGGTTGTGAGGGACCTTAGCGCTTTCGCTGATGGTGATATTGCCGCCAACCGCTG